>CAMEPN010000048.1 GCA_945931735.1 uncultured Clostridia bacterium | reverse complement strand
CGTGCCAGTCTCCCTGCCAGTCTGCTTGCAAGACTTCCTGCACAGTAGCTAACCAGAAGTGCGAGGCAGTTAAGTAATTTTCTGTCCGCCGCGGCGCAGGCATTGCCTGTGCGATTTTGAAAAGCAGTTTTGGGCGGGGATAACTCGCCCAAAATTTTGTTATGCAATTTTATAAATGGAAGGACAACTACCGATGATACATAAATTCAAACAGCTCGGGTACAATATCGTGCTCGACGTAAACAGCAACGGCGTTCATGTCGTGGACGACTGCGCGTATGATATGCTCGATCATATCGACGCTCCTATGGCGGAGGAATGTCCCGCAGACCTCCCCGCAAAGCTCTCGAAATACCCCGAGCAGGACGTCCGCGACACCTACGCGGAGCTTTATAAGCTTTATAAGGACGGCGCGCTCTTCGCGGAAGACGACTACGAAAAGTACTCCGATACTATGGTGAAAAGTCCCGTAAAGTCGATGTGCCTTAATGTCGCGCACGACTGCAACCTGCGCTGCGAATACTGCTTCGCGCAGACGGGCGATTTCGGCGGCGAGCGCTGCATAATGACCCCCGAAACGGGCAGAAAGGCTATCGACTTCCTTATCGCAAATTCCGCGAACCGCGAGAATATCGAGCTTGATTTCTTTGGCGGCGAGCCGCTTATGGCATGGGACACCGTTGTCGAAACGGTGAAATACGCGCGCTCTATCGAAAAGCAGCACGGCAAGAATTTCCGCTTCACTATTACAACGAACGGCGTTCTGCTCGACGACGAGAAGATAGAGTACATCAACCGCGAGATGAGCAACTGCGTGCTCTCCCTCGACGGCAGGCGCGAGGTCACCGACCGCATCAGAAAGACCCTCAACGGAAAGAGCGCGTATGACGTTATCGTTCCGAAGTTCCAAAAGCTCGTTCAGAGCCGCGGCGACAAGGACTACTATGTCCGCGCAACATTCACGAAATACAACCTCGACTTCACCGACGACGTGCTCCATATGCGCGACCTCGGCTTCGAGCAGCTCTCCGCGGAGCCTGTCGTGACCGACCTCAACGAGCCGTATGCTATCACAATGAACGACCTGCCGCGCGTTTTCTCCGAGTACGACCGCCTTTGCGAGGTAATGGCGAACCGCACGGAAAAGAAGTTCAATTTCTTCCATTTCATGGTCGACCTCGATCAGGGACCCTGCGCGATAAAGCGCCTGCGCGGCTGCGGCTGCGGCAACGATTATGTAGCCGTTGACCCGCACGGAGATATCTACCCCTGCCACCAGTTCGTCGGCATAGAGCAGTGGAAAATGGGCAACCTATATGATGGGACGTTCGACAACGACATCAAGGCATATTTCGCAAAGACCCATGTATACAGCAAGGAAGGCTGCCGCGACTGCTGGGCGAAATTCTTCTGCTCGGGCGGCTGCAACGCGAACAGCTTTATCTACGAGGGCGATGTTCATAAGCCGCACAAACTCTCCTGCGAAATGCAGAGAAAGCGCCTTGAGTGCGCGCTCGCGCTGGCGGCGGACAGGGCTGCGAAGGGCTGAAATTATTTCCTCAAAATCCCCCACATTTTTTAATATGTTATTCAATTTTATTTCACAATAATAACACAATGGGTATTTATAATATAACCATAACGAACGGACAATGCGGACGATGAAACACATTGACCCGCGGACATCGCGAAAGGGATGGATTATATGAATGACTTCAACGAATATAACAATATGCAGACATTTTCCACCGAGGGCAGCGGCATGACTCCCGCGCCCAAGGCTCCGAAGAATAAAAAGAAGAGCGGCGTTATGAAGGTCGTTGCGCTTATCGCTGCGGTAGCTATCGTAGGCGGCGGCGCGGGCTTCGGCGGCGCGTATCTCGCAGGGCGGAGCAGCTCGATAGTGAGCGGTAATTCCGAGGGGGCAGCTTCCTCGTCGGCTGTTACGGAAACGGTCGGCTCCGACGGAGCGGCTTCTGTCGAAAGCGACACCGCCCCTACGCTTAACGAGCTTCAGTCCAGCGCGGTAAGGAAAGAGCTTACCGATGTTGAGTACAACTCCGACGGCTCCTACAAATACACCCGCGACCTTGTTTCCACCGTCCGCGACAGCATAGTCTACATCGAGGCGAGCATCAATTACAGAGGAACGCTCACGCCCTATGCTTCGGGCAGCGGCATCATAATTTCCTCCGACGGATACATCATCACCAACGCGCACCTTACCGACGATATGGACGCGTTCACGATCACCGTTACGACGACTGACCCCGAAACAAACACGGGAGCGACCAAGGAGTATGACGCAGAGCTTGTCGGCAGCGACACCGACACAGACCTTGCGGTGCTTAAGATAGAGGCGGAGGATCTGCCTGCGGCTGTCCTCGGCGATTCTGACAAAATGAGCCTCGGCGACGACGTTGTCGTTATCGGAAACCCGCTCGGGCTTAATTGCTCCGTAACAAAGGGCGTTGTATCGGGTCTTAACAGACAGGTGTCCTCAAACGAGCGCTCGCTCTCTTCGATACAGACCGACGCGGCGATAAACAGCGGCAACTCGGGCGGCGCGATGTTCAATATGTACGGCGACGTAATCGGCATCGTCAATGAAAAGCTGGTAAACAATTACGCAGAGAATGTCGGCTTTGCCATCACGATAAATGAAGCAAAGGATGTTATCAACGACCTTATCTCTAAGGGATTTGTAACAGGCAGACCTATTCTCGGCATCACGTTCCTTCAGGTTTCCGATTATGTCGGGGCTATTCAGGGAATGACGCCGGGTCTGTATATCACCGAGATTGACAAGGACCTGCCTATCGCTCAGAGCGGACTTGTTGTCGGCGACACCATCACTGCGATTGACGGTACTAAAGTAACCTCTGCGTCGGATGTTTCCGATGTCCTCAACGGAAAGAAGCCCGGCGACACCGTGGTTGCGACTGTCGCAAGGACCGACGAACTTGGCAGAACAAGAAACATCGACATTGAGATAACGCTTGCCGAATTCAGCGGCACATAATATCCTCTTAAATAATTACCGCCGCAGTTCACACGGACTGCGGCGGTATTTTTATTTATTTGGGGTCATTCTTTTAAAGCGTGGCTTTGTCTGTGGGTGCGTTTGCCCGAGCGTCAGCAGCCGCGGAAGAAACATTGTCCGGTACGCTGTTCATTCCGCTTGCGATAGCCTTGCCGGTAACGAACGAGTTTACCATGCTCTTGAGGTCTATCCCCAGCCCGTCGAGCAGACCCGACGACGCCTGAGTGGTCGCTTCGGTGATATCCTTGACGAGCTTGGATGCGTTTCCGTCGCCGTACATGGTGATCTTGTCGATGTTCTCGAGCGGCTTTGCGATAGCCTCCGCAACTGCGGGCATCTTGTCGAAGTACATCTGGAGGACAGCGGCTTCTTCCATCTTGCGCATTGCCTCCGCCTTCTTGTCAAGACCCTCTGCCTCTGCGAGCGCCTTTGCGCGGACTGCTTCCGCTTCCGCAAGACCCTTTGCGCGGATACCCTCCGCTTCCTGCTCTGCCGCGAAGCGAGCAGCCTCGGCGCGTGCCTTTTCCGCTGCGGCTTCGTTCTGCGCGGTGACGAGTATAGCAGCCGCTTCGTTCTTCTTTATTTCAAGCTCCGCCTCGGCGTTCTGAATGTCCTCATACTTCTTAGCCTCGGCGCTGCGCTGCGTCGCGTAAAGCTCGGCGTCTGCCTGCTGCTGTGCGGCGTACTTCTTTGCCTCGGCGGTTTTCTTTACCTCCGCTTCGAGGGCGCGTTCCTTTATCTCGGCTTCCTTTGCCTTGATCTCGACTTCCTTTTCCTGCTTTGCGAGGTTAGCGTTCGCGGTGGTGATCTCGATCGTCTTGCGCTGCTCCTCCTGCTGAATGGTGTATGCCGCGTCGGCTTCCGCCTGCTTGATGTCAGCGGCGCGCTTCAGCTCTGCCTGCTTGATGGCAAGCTCGTTCTGGCGCTCCGCGATAGCGGTTTCGGAGTCGACTCTCGCGTCGTTCGCCTTGCGGTTAGCTTCTGCCTGAGCTATCTTGATATCGCGCTCTGCCTCCGCCTTGGAGATAGCAGCCTTTTTCTTGATCTGCATGGTGTTGTCGATACCCATGTCGTTGATGATGCCGTTGTCGTCGACGAAGTTCTGAACGTTGAACGAAACGATCTCAAGACCCATTGCGCGCAGGTCGGGGTCGGCGTTCTGCTTGACCTTATCAGCGAAAGCCTGTCGGTTGCTTACCATTTCCTCAAGGCGCATCTGTCCGACGATCTCACGCATATTACCCTCGAGAACCTCGCGGGCTACCTGTGTTATGTACTGAACGTTTTTGTTAAGGAAGTTCTGCTGTGCGCGGGCGATAGTGTCCGGCTCGGGGGAAATTTTGACGTTTACGACCGCGTCAACGGAGATGTTGATATAGTCAGCCGTGGGGACAGCCTGCGCGGTGCGCACGTCGACGGACATAAGGGCAAGCTCGAGTATATCGCAGCGCTCAAAGAACGGGAGCTTAACGCTCGCCTTACCGATAACGACCTTTGCCTTTCGGCGCAGACCGCTTATGATGAACGCCTTATCGGGCGGCGCCTTGCGGTAGCCTGCGGCAAACATAATGATAATCACGACAATGATTATCGCTGCCGGGATAACGAATGTGGGGATATTTGGCATGATGTTCTTCCTTTCTTAGAAAAAGCCGTTGATTCAAAGCTTTTGTGATATCTCAAGCGCACGGTAGTACGCTTTTGTGAGCTTGTCGAGGTCGGCGGTGTATTCGTCGGTTTTTCCCGCGCGGAGGTCTGCGACTATTTTGGCGGCGGGTCCGTATACTCCGTTAAGACCGATGTTTCCCGAAAGACCCTTTAGCGCGTGCGCCTTGCGTTCGGTTTCGGCGAGGTCGCCGATTTCCGCCGCTGTTTTCAGCCCCTTTACGACTTCGTCGGCAGCGCCGAAGAATTTCCGAAAGAATTTCAGGAACATTTCCTCGCTGTCCATAAATCTGGAGATCATCTCGCCGCAGTCAAGCCCGACCTCGGCAAGTTCAGCGCGTATCTCTTCGGTTATCATGGTATTCACTTCCTATCTGAAATATATTCCATATTCATTTTATCATTACCGCGCTTTTCTGTCAATGTGCGGATAAAAATTTGTAGCTTTAGACAATTTTCGGCATTAATTTTTGCCTTGTGAAAAAATACGATGCACATAAAAGGGATATTGTTCCATTTGCCCGCGCGGCAAAATATCGTTCGGCTATTGACTTTTGCCAAATTAAGAGGTACAATATAAATATACGTTTTTATTCTATGAAAACGTTATCACGACATTGAAAGGAACATCATCTATGGCAGGCTTTAAGACCGCGCGCATATTCAGCGACGGCATGGTATTGCAGCGCGGAAAAAATATAAACGTATTCGGAGAGGGCGCCGACGGCACGGGAATAACCGTTTCGCTGCTCGGAAAAACTGCGCACTGCACCGTTAAAAACGGCAGGTGGCTGGCGGTGCTGCCGCCTATGGAGGCGTGTACGGGCGCGGAGCTTACCGTCACCGACGGGGTTGACACTGTACGCTTTTCCGACGTCGCGCTGGGCGAGGTGTGGCTCGCGGGCGGGCAGTCGAATATGGAATACGAGCTGCGCAACTGCACAGGCGGCAGGGAGCATCTCGAAAACGACGGCGATGTCAACGTCAGATTTTACTACACCCAGAAGAAAACGATACTCGACGAGGACTTTTTCGAGTGCGAGGAGAAAATGCGCTGGGAGAGCTTCTCCAACAAGGAAAGCGCGCAGTATTGGAGCGCGGTTGGGTATTTCTTCGCAAAGGAGCTGTCCGAAAAGCTCGGCGTTACCGTCGGTGTCATCGGCTGCAACTGGGGCGGTACGTCCGCGAGCGCATGGATGAGCAGAAAATACGCGCAGGGCGAAACATCGGTGTATTTCGAGGAGTACGACGCGGCAATAGCCCCGAAAACGACCGAGCAGGCGATAAAGGACTACCGCGACTATCAGGAGTACCACGCCGCATGGGAGAAAAAGAGCGCGGAATACTACACCACCGCCCAAAACCCGACATGGGACGGCTGCCTTGAATACTGTGGCGAGAACAGGTATCCGGGGCCGCAGTCGCCGGTAAACCCGATGAGCCCGGGCGTGCTGCACGAGAGCATGCTAATGCGCGCCTGCCCTTACACCCTCGCGGGATCTATCTCTTATCAGGGGGAGAGCCACGACCACCGCCCCGAGATGTACTACACGCTGTTCACGCAGCTTATCAGAAACTGGCGCGAGGACTGGCACGACGACGAGCTTCCGTTTATCTGCGCGCAGCTCCCGATGCACCGTTACAGCGGCGACGAGGACAGGAAGAACTGGTGCCTTATCCGCGAGGCGCAGATGCGCGCTTTCAACACCGTGAAAAACATGGGCATTGCGGTGCTTATCGACTGCGGCGAGTTCAACGAGATACACCCCAAGGACAAGGCTCCCGTAGGCCACCGCTTCGCATTGCAGGCGCTGGATAAGTTTTACGGCGGCTGCGACGGCGCGAACGCTCCTGTTATCGCGGGGGCAGTCTGGGGCGCGGACAGCGCGGAGCTTTCCTTTAAGAACGCCGAAGGCGGCTTTGAGCTTAAGGGCGAAATTGACGGCTTCGAGATATGCGGCGAGGACGGGAATTACGTCCCCGCAAAAGCGGAGATAAACGGAGAGCGGATAATTGTATCCGCGGATAATATAACCGCCCCTCGAGGGGTAAGATATCTGTGGACGAACTACGGAGAGGTGCATATTTACGGCAGGAAGGGTCTGCCGCTTGCGCCGTTCCGTATAACGGCGGAATGAGGTCATGCAATGGATAAGCAAAAGATAGCCCGCATAAACGAGCTTTCGAGGAAGCAGCGCTCCGTCGGTCTTTCCGAGAGCGAAGCCGAGGAGCAGAAGAAGCTGCGCGACGAATACCGCGCGGAAATGCGCGGGAGCATTGAGCAGAAAATAGACAATATATATTACAAAATGCCCGACGGGACTATCGTCAAGGCGGTAAAGGAACAGAAGAAAGAGGAGGGAAAACAATGATAGCACTCGTAACGGGAGCAAGCTCGGGAATAGGGCGCGATATCGCGCGCTCGCTTGCAATGCACGGAATTAACGTTATAATCACGGCGCGCCGCCGCGACAGGCTTGCGGAGCTTAAAAAGGAGCTTGTCGAGAAATACGGCGTAAAGGTAATGACCATTGCCGCCGACCTTACCGATGAGCGGCAGTGCTTCGAGCTTTACAAGCGCGTGAAGAAATACAATATTGACATACTGATCAACAACGCGGGCTTCGGAGTTTTCGGGAAATTCAGCGACACCGACCTCGAAAGCGAGCTGGATATGCTCGACGTGAACATTCGCGCGTTCCATATCCTGTTCAAGCTTTTCCTGCGCGATTTCAAGGCGCGCGGCTGCGGCTATATCCTCAACACCGCGAGCGCGGCGGGATTTCTGCCCGGGCCGTATTTCTCCTCATATTACGCGAGCAAGGCGTATATCGTCCGCATGACGCAGGCAGTCGCTGAGGAGCTTCGCTCGGAGCACAGCGGCGTCCATGTGTCCATGCTCTGCCCGGGGCCTGTCGCGACCGAGTTTGAGGAAAAGGCGCGGGTTCATTTCGCGATACCCGCGGCGTCCTCTCCGAAGCTTGCCGAAAAGGCGGTGCGCGGAATGTTCGGCGGCGAGCTGATGATATGCAGCGACCCGATAAACAAGGCGTCTATCTATGCGGCAAAGCTTATCCCCGACAGCCTGCTTGCGCTCGGGGCAAGGATATCGCAGTCCTCGCGCAAGCCGTATTAAGGAGGGGAGAATATGCCATCACAGACCGAAGTCACCGTCCGCTATGCCGAAACGGACTGCATGGGCGTTGTGCACCACGCGGTGTATCCCATATGGTTCGAGATAGCGCGCACCGATTATATAAAGGCGGCGGGCATGAGCTACGCGGACATGGAGCGCGGCGGAGTAATGCTTCCCGTGACGGGGATATCCTGCCGATACCGCCTGCCCGCGAAGTACGACGATGTACTCACGATTACCGCCAAAATAACGCGCTTCACCCCCGCACGTATAGAATTTTCCTATACCGTAACGAAAAAGGGCGAGGACGATATCCTTGCCGAGGGAACTAGCTCTCACGGCTTTGTCGACGCTAAGACATTTCGCCCTCTTAATTTAAAAAAAGCAATGCCCGAGCTGTTCGCGAAAATGGAGCAGCAGGCGGCAATTGACGCAGAATAAACGGGAGCAGCCATGAAAAGAATCATTATCCTAGCCGCGCTTATCCTGATTGGCGCTGCGGCGGCATTTTTTATTATAAAATATCCGTATGAGCCGATGGAGGTCATCGCGCAGCAGGCGGAGGACGGCGGCGTTGAGATCGTCCCCGTGACTTCCGCGGCGGTGACATCGGACGAGCCTGCGGCGGAGGAGCACGCGCTCTCCGTTACATATTCGCTTCCGTCAACGTTTTACGACGAGAATATTGCGGTAGAGCTGTATGCCGACGAGGGCGCGGAGATATACTTCACGCTAGACGGCAGCGACCCCGATACTTCGTCGGAGCGTTACACTGGCGCAATCGAGATAAACGCGGGCGCGGATACGTCGGCGGTCACGATTAAGGCTGTCGCGGAGAGAAACGGCGAGGTGTCCGATATATTCACGCGAAGCTATGTCGTGGGTCAGAATGTCCGCGAGCGCTTCAGCGAGGACACGCTTATTTTCGTGCTGTCTACCGACCCGTATAATCTATATGACTATGAGTACGGAAT
>CAMEPN010000047.1 GCA_945931735.1 uncultured Clostridia bacterium | reverse complement strand
AATATATCGCGGCAGGAGCGGCGGAAATTGCCGCAAATTACGACGTCGACGGCGTGCATATCGACGACTATTTCTACCCGACGACCGACGCTTCGTTTGACAGCAGCGCTTACGCCGCGAGCGGATACTCTACGATATCCTCGTTCCGCTTAGCCAACTGCGACAGGCTGGTCAGCGGGCTGCACGGCGCGGTCAAGGCGGCGAACCCGAGCGCGCTTTTCGGAGTGAGCTGTCAGGGCAGCATTGAAAACAACTATAACCAGATGTACGCGGACGTGAAGAAATGGTGCTCGCAGAGCGGCTTCACCGACTACATCATGCCGCAGATATACTACGGCTTCAACAACTCCGCGCAGCCATACGGCAGATGCGCGGCAGAATGGGACGCGCTCGCGCAGAGCGGGGGGATACCGCTCATCATAGGTCTTTCGGTTTCCAAGATAGGGCTTGAGGACACATGGGCAGGCGCGGGTAAAACGGAATGGATAACAGATAAGAACATTCTTTCAAGACAGTACACCGAGGCGCTCGGGCAGAGGTCTTACGGGGGGATATGCCTTTACAGCTACCGCAGCATCTTCGCGCCCGAAAGCTCGGTAAAATCACAGGTAGACAGCGAGATAGCCGCATTAAAAGCGGCAATGAATGATTAACGGGGAAATAAAATGAAAAAGCTATTACAAAGAATGACCGCGCTCGCATTGTCGGCGGCTATCCTGTCGGCGGGCGCATTCGCACAGCCCTCCGAGGAGGATTTCACGGCGGACGTTACGGACGGCGTTGTCACGGATATTTCCGGGGAAATAACGCAGGACGCTCACGCTTCCGTCGGAAGAAATATCACGCTCCAAAACGGAATGCGCGCCGTTCAGCTGACCGCGGGAGAGGACTTCGCCGCGGACGGAAGCGCCGACTTTTCCGCCCTGTGCGAGGAAATAACAGGCTACGGAATGAACGCCGTAATTATTGATACATACGAGGACGAAACGCCCTGCTTCAGCCTTGAAATTAACACGGCGGACGGCGGCGCGCTCGGCTCGGCGATAGACGCGGCGCACAACGCGGGTCTGTATGCCTACGCGGCGCTTGACATAGGCGCATTGGTTTCGGACATTGCCGACGAGGGCGGCGGGCTTAAGGAAGGGTTCGCTGCCGCGATACACAGGTTCGCGATGAAGTACGCCTGCGAGGGCATTATCCTCACGAATTATTACACAGCTGACACGCCCGAAATGTACGCGGAATATCTCCGCAGCGGCTCGGGGATAGGGTATACGAACTGGCTCTACGAAACGAACGAATATATGATAAGAACAGCCGCCGAGGCTGTCCGCAGGACGACCGCCACGACCGCAGTCGGGTTGCTGATAAGCGATATGTGGGCGAACTACACCACCCGCGAGGACGGCTCGATAACTGCCGACAGCGTCGAGGCGCTGACCGACGGGTTCTGCGATACAAAAAAATATGCCGAAAAGGGCTACGCCGATTTTGTTATAGTCAAGGCGTACGGCTCGACAAGCGACGGCGCGCTCAATTTCGAGGAGGTCGCGAAATGGTGGTGCGGGCTGACCGAAAGCGCGGGCGCAAAGACCTACATAATGCACATTAACGAAAAAATAGGCAAATACACCGGCTGGTATGAGGATCAGCTCCTGCGCCAGCTATCCGTTCTGGAGGACTATCCCGCAGTCGGCGGAAGCGCGTTTTCCTCGCTGTCCTCGCTGCGCGAAAATCCCCTCGGGACGACCGATACGCTCAAAAAATTCTTCGACGAGCAGATAAACACCGACACGATATTTGAAGATCTGACGATGATATCGCCGTCGTCGCTCAGCTTTATCACCTACGACAGCACCGTGAAATTCATGGGTACGTTCGACGAGAATTTCGACGTTTATTTCGACGGCAGCAAGATAACACTAAACGAAGCGGGCAACTTCTACTTCGTAAAAGACCTCAAGGTAGGCCACAACAGCTTCACCATCGAGCACAAGGGAAGGCAGTACAAATACTCCATCGAGCGCCGCGTTGATGTCCTCAAATCCATCGAATCGGACAAGGATATCCGCGTCGAGGGCGGGACGAAAATTTCGCTCGTCGCCGTTGCATACAGCGGCGCAAAGGTGACCGCGACGATCGGCGGAAAGACAGTAAAGCTAAAGGAGCGCGAGGGCAGCGGCGAGGAACTTGACGCGAACAGCTCCTACGCGAAATTCGTCGGGTATTACACCGTCGGCGAGGGGCTTGTCGGGCAGGAGCAGAACCTCGGGAACATCTCGTTCTATGCGTCATACAGCGGCTCGGAGGAATATATGACGGGCGGCAGCGTGACCATAGAAGCGGAGCCTGAGCCGCCGAAGGAGATAATTGTCGACATCAGCGACGACCAGTCCGCGACAGGCTCGGGCGAGGTAGTCGGCACGATCGCGCCGATCGTTTCCTCAGACGAAGCAGTAACCTACGTCAAGGTGCTGAACAACTACACCAACGTCTACGACGGAAAGACAACGGGCGCTATCCCCTCCCCGCTCTTCTCGCAGCTCCCCGCGGGAACGCTGGATTACTACCGCTCCTCCTCGGGCGGGTACATCACCACTACCTCGGGCAAGCGATTCTCCGCCGAGGACGTGACCACCTTCAGCGACACGGGGCTTGGCTACAACGCGCTTTCCGTTAAATCAATAGGCAACAGCGGCGGAAAGAGCTTCATAAAGCTCCACCTCGATTATAAGACAAGCTTCAACGTAACAACGCCCGTTTCGTTCTTCGAGGCTAACGACGGGCCTTACGGCGTGGCTGATTTTAACGCGGGGACAGTGTATATCACGTTCGACAACGTGACAAGCGTTACGGGTCTGCCCAGCTTTGAATACTGCTCGCTGTTCAGCGCGGGCAAATGGGAGACCGTCGATGAGAACGGCGTGCCGAAATTCCGCCTTGCGCTCACGCTGCGGCAGGCGGGAATTTACAGCGGCTGCGGCGCGTATTACGACGAAAACGGCGACCTTATGCTTACGTTCAATATCCCCACGGCATCTCTTTCGGGCAAGGTCATCGTTATCGACCCGGGTCACGGCTACGGAAAGACGGCTGACAAGCTCGACCCCGGCGCTATCGGCAATGTTACCGAGCAGTCGGTCAATCTCGCGGTAGCAAAGGAGCTTGAAAGCAGGCTTACCGAAATGGGCGCAACGGTAGTCCGCCTTAAAACGGAGAGCGAATTTATCCTGACAGCTACCCGCCCGACGCTTGCGCGGAGCTACGGCGCGGATATGTATATCTCGCTCCACTGCAACAGCGCGGCGAGCACCACCGCGCACGGCGTTGAGGTATATTACTTCACGCCTTTCTCGCAGCCGCTCGCGAGCGCGATAAACAGCAGCCTTTCGAGCTACTACGACAACACCGTATACGCCGACGGAACAAGCAGCAGCCGCGGCGCGAAATACAGCTACTACTGGGTAACGCTCCAGCAGGATTTCCCGTCAGTTCTTGTGGAAATGGGCTTTATCTCTAACGAGCGCGAATGCATGGTAATGGCTAACAGCACCTATCAAAAGGGCATGGCGAACGCTATCGCAAACGGCGTTTACGCCTACTTCGCGCGCAGCGGGCTGACTTACAGCGGAAGCGGCAGCGACTCCGCGGAGATAACTCCCCCGACCGATACCTCGACCGACAACACCTCCGATACCCCCTCGGAAACCTCGCAGACCGATATCCCCGAAACGGAGGATACGTCCGAAACAGCGGAGATCTCGTCCGAGGACACGTCCGAGCCGACTTCGGAAACAGGCAGTGACCCCGACACATCGGAAACGTCTGGCAACAGCGGCGGCGGGATCAGAGTTGAATAAATTTGCGGCAGGTCATTTTAGCGTTGACCTGCCGTGTTTTTTGCCCAATACGGCTTGACAAAACGTATAGACGGTGATATAATATTCATATAAAGGACATTTAAGGAGTATTATCATGTTTTTATTACATCATCATTGCGCAGAATACCTGTAAATGCCCCTTTTCGGGCATGAAAATCTTTCTGTGCCTGCGATAAAGACAAGCTTCACGGGTACAGCCCGTTTTTTTGTTTTAAAAGATAAATCTGAAAGGACATTTTTATGAAGATCAAAAGCGTAAAAGGAACAAGAGATTACCTCCCCCGCGAGGCGGAGCTTCGCGAGAGCATTCGGCAGACAATTTCCGACATCTACCGCGCGAACGGATTTCAGCGCATAATGACCCCCGCAATAGAGGATATCGAGAACCTCGACAAGAGCGACGGCGGTGACAACCTCAACCTTATTTTCAAGATACTCAAGCGCGGCGACAAGCTCGAAAAGGCGCTCGAAAACGGCGGCGAGCTTTGCGATATGGGGCTTCGCTACGACCTCACGCTCCCGCTCACCCGCTATTTCTCCGCAAACAGGCAGAACCTCACCATGCCGTTTAAGGTTATCCAAATGGACAAGGTTTACCGCGCCGAAAACCCCCAGAAGGGCCGCCTGCGCGAGTTCATGCAGTGCGATATCGACGTTATCGGCGACCCTAACCCCGAATGCGAAACGGAGCTTATCGCCGTGACCGCAAAGGCGCTGCTCGCGCTGGATATCGGCAGTTTCACCGTCCGCATAAACGACCGCGCGGTGCTCAACCGTCTGCTCTCTGTCATGGGCTTTGAGGACAAGGATCTTATGTCCGTCTGCGTAAGCTTCGACAAGCTGGACAAGATAGGCGCGGAGGGCGTTATCGCCGAGCTTCGCGAAAGGGTTACGCCGAAAATGCGGTGAACAGCTTCGCGGACGTTCTCGCGCAGCTCCCGCTGACGATCGATAAGGTAGCACAGATAATCAACGACCCCGAATGCACCGACCGCCTCACCGCTATCATCGCGGACAGCGAAAAGATCGCCGCGGGGCGCTACGGCATTGAATTTGACATCTCGCTCGTGCGCGGGCAGGGCTACTACACGGGAACGGTTTTCGAGGTACGCAGCGAGAACTTCGGCAGCTCCGTTGCGGGCGGCGGAAGATATGACAAGCTCATAGGGAAATTCGTCGGCGAGGATATCCCCGCCTGCGGGTTCTCTATCGGCTTCGAGAGAATTTTCAGCATTCTTTCCGACATGAACCGCTCCGCTTCCGAAAAGGCAAAGATCGCCCTGCTTTACGACGAGGACTTCATGGCGGCATATAACAAGGCGGAGGAGCTTCGCGCGGAATACGACGTGGCGCTCTGCCGCAAGCCGAAAAAGCTCAAGCCCATGCTTGACAGGCTGATGAACAGCGGCTTCGCGGGCTTTGCCTACGCCGACGGGAATATAAGGCTTTTCGAGAACTGACACAACGTCACGGAGGTGCTTTATGAATAAGATACTTCTTATCGGAGAACCCATGGAGCTGCTCACCGCAGCGGACGGAAGCTCGCTTTCCGACGCGTTAAATTTCCGCGCCTCGGTTTCGGGCGCGGAGCTTAACACCGCCGTAGGGCTGTCGCGCTTGGGGCTTGACGCAGTGTATTTCACCCGCCTCGGCAATGACCCCAGAGCGGAGAGGATACGCGCGTTCATTAAGAAAAACGGCGTTGACGGAAGCCGCATAATAACCGACCGCGAGCATCAGACCGGCGCAATGACAAAGCGCAGAAACGAAAGCGGAAAGTACGACATACACTACTACCGCCAGTGCTCCGCAGCGTCGTTCCTCTGCGAAAGCGACGTCGACGGATTAGACCTTACAGGGTTCCGCGCCGTTTATTTTTCGGGAATATTCCCCTCCATTTCCGATGGCGCCGCAAAGGCTGCGCGCAGGTTCGTCGAGCGCGCCCGCGCGGAGGATATCACCGTGATATTCGACCCGAACCTTCGCTGCCAGCTCTGGACGGACTGCCCCGAAACTATCGCGCTGCTTAACGAATTTGCGGCGGCGGCGGACGTGTTCCTCCCAAGCCTTAAGGAAGCCGAAAAGCTCTGCGGGCTGAATGACCCCGAGGAAATCGCGGAGCATTACCTCTCCCTCGGCACGAAAAAGGTAGTTGTCAAGCTCGGAAAGCACGGCGCGTTTTACAAGAGCAGGCTTGAAAGCGGCGTCGCTCCGACATTCCGCGCGGACGAGGTGGTCGACACTGTGGGCGCGGGCGACGGCTTTGCGGCGGGACTTATCAGCGGCATATGCGAGGAAATCCCGCTCGGCGAGGCGGTGGTGCGCGCGAACGCCGTCGGCTGTATCCAGATACAGAACGCAAGCGACAACGACGGACTGCCCACCATGAAAGAGCTTCGCGAGTATATGCTCGACCACCGCTTCGTTGTGGACGGCTGCAACGATTTCTGAGGAAATAATGCGAATTACCCGAGGAGGAAAAATGACCCTGTACGCGACCGACCTTGACGGCACACTGCTGCGCTCCGACAAGACGATATCCGACAGCGCGGCGCAGAAGCTGAACGCGCTTATCGAAAGCGGCGTATTGTTCACCTACGCCACCGCTCGCTCGTTCAACAGCGCTTCTCCCCTCCTCGGAAAGCTTGATCTTAACTGCCCCGCTGTGACATTCAACGGGGTTTTTGTCGTTGACCCCAAAACGGGGGAGCATATCATCGAAAATATATTCACCGACGAAAGCTTTGAAAAGGCGAAAAGCTTCTTTATCGAGCATGACCTCGCCCCGATAGTCTATTCCTACATTGACGGCAGGGAGCGCGTTTCCTACATAGAAAGCCGCTTTGACGAGGTTCGCGGCTATGTCGAGAGCAGGCGCGGCGACAGGCGGCTCCGCGCCGTCGAGGGCTACGGCGGGCTGTTCGAGGGGCGGGTGTTTTATTTCACGCTGTTCGACCCGCCGATGGAAATAAGCGCGCTGGACAGCGTTTTCTGCGCGGAAAACGGATTTTCCCGCACATTCATGAAGGACACCTACGAGGACATGATGTGGTATGAAATATTCTGCGCGGGCGCGGACAAGGCGAGCGCTGTCGCGCAGGTGAAGCGGCTGGTCGGGGCGGACAAGACCGTCTGCTTCGGGGACAACGGAAACGACCTTTCGATGATATCCGCCGCCGACACGGGCGTTGCGGTCGGAAACGCGAACGACGAGCTGAAAAGCGCCGCGGACATTATTATCAAAACCAACGACGAGGACGCTGTCGCGGAGTTTATCGCGCGGCGAGAAAACCCGCAGTCTGACTGCGAAAGCGGAGAGAGCCGTTTTACCGCCGCAGTGAACGCCGCGCTTTCCCGCCAAAAAGGAATGCACGGCTCGGTCGGAACGCAGAACGAGAAGCTTATCCACGCTGTGCTGAAAAACTACTACGCGCCGTTCGCCGACGAGCAGGAAATAAAGCTCGGGCGGTTTTTCGCGGACGCAGTGAGCGAGGACGGGATATTCGAGATACAGACCCGCTCGCTCTATCTCTTAAAGGACAAGCTGCGCGAGTTTCTCGGCGCAGCCCGCGTGACCGTCGTTCACCCCGCCGACGCTGATATCCGAACGCTTTACGTCAGCGCGGACAGCGGCGAGGTCGTTAAGGAAACTCCGCGCAGGCGGGTCAATCCTAAGCTGAAAATATTCGAGGAGCTTTATTCCCTTCGGGAATTTCTACCGAACGAAAATTTATCGTTCATCATAGTAAGGCTCAGCGTGGACAAGACGGTGTATTTTTCGGGCAGTGATATCCCCGATATGCGCAGCAGGAGCGTTCGGAAAAAGCTCGCTATACACAAAATTCCGCGCGCCATTGTTGAGGAAATACGGCTCGAGCGCCCCGAGGATTACCTGCGCTGGCTCCCCGAGGGGCTTCCCGAAAGCTTTACGAAAAAGCAGTTCTGCGCCGCCGCAAAGGAGCCTGCGTCGTCGCTTCGGCTGGAAGTCCTCCGCGCGGTCGGGATCATCTCGCAGACAGGTAAAACGGGGCGCAGCAATGTTTACACGGTATCATACGGAAAGGAGCGGGAGCGGTGACTAAATTCATCATCGGAAAAGCAAACCTCGACATCGGGGAGAAAATACGCGCGGAGATAGTGTCCCTGCTGAAAAAGGACGAGGCTGTGCAGAACATCATCTATATCGTTCCCGACCAGTTCGAGTTTGAAACGGAGAAGTCGGTCTACCGCGCGCTGAAGTCAGAGGGGCTTCTCGGCAGGTCGGAGGAGGTGCATATCCGCACGTTCTCGTCGCTTTCGGAGGAGCTGATTAAGCTTCTCGGGGACAAAAAACCGACTGCCGACGACATCACAAAAAGCATAATAATGCACCGCGTTATCAAGGAAAACAAGGACAGCCTGCGCGCATTCTCGAGGATAGCGGAGCGAGCGGGCTTCTGCGAGAAAATGGTTCAGACCGTAACCATGCTCAAGACCGCGGGGATATCCCCCGACGACCTGTCCGAGGACAAGCTTGACGCGGAAAGGGAGCTTCCCGACGGAACGAAAAATCTTCGCGACAACGCGCTGCTGCGCGCAAAGCTCGCGGACGTCGGGCTGATCTACGAGAGCTATAACGCGCGGCTGACAAAGGACTATTTCGACAGCCTTGACCTCACAGCCGCCGCAGCGGAGCTTATCACAAATTCCGACCATATCCTCTTCGACGACGCGCAGATTTTCATTGACGGATTTAACGACTTCACGATAAGCCAGCTCCATTTTCTGTCCAACGTTATCGCCGTGGCGGACAACGTGACGCTCGGCTTTGTCACCGAATATTTAAACCACCGCGACGCGGGCAGAGAGATGCTTTTCTCCTCGGTGAACAGCCAGATTGGCAGGATAAAGCAGGCGGCTGAGGAAAACGAAAGCGAAACCTCGTTCGTGACCGACGGGC
>CAMEPN010000046.1 GCA_945931735.1 uncultured Clostridia bacterium | reverse complement strand
ATACTGGCGTCGCTCGCTTTCGGTAAGCACGTTTACCCCGAGAGTGTTCACACTGAGGGCATTACTAAGGTAACTCTCGCGGACGTTGAATACTGCGACAGCTTTGACGCGAAGATAAAGCTCATCGGCTGCGCAAAGCGCGAGGACGACGGAAAGGTTTCCATAGGAGTTTTCCCCGCAGTCATCAAGGACGAAAGCCAGCTTGCGGGAGTAAACGACGTTTTCAACGCGATACTGGTGCGCGGCGACGCAACGGGCGACGTTGTGTTCTACGGAAAGGGCGCAGGAAAGCTCCCCACCGCGAGCGCGGTCGTTTCCGATATCGTTACAGCCGTCAAGCATTCCGGAACCAGCCGTTCCCTTACATGGGCTGACAGCGCGCAGGACTTCATAAAGCCGTTCGACGAGTTCAAGTGTGCAAACTACATCAGAGTAAGCGCAAAGAACCCCGAGGTAACAAAGGCGGTCATTAAGGCGCTGTTCGGCGATGTTGAATATCTTTCCTCCAAGAACCAGCCCGAAAACGAGCTTGCGTTCATCACAGGCGTTCTTACCGAAAAGGAGGCTTCCGATGCGTGTGCAAAGGTAGCCGACGGAGCCGATATCCTTGGACGCATACGCGTTCTGGATTATTGATAGGTCAAGGTAACGGAGGTTGATTTATGAGTGAGATTGAAAGCCCCAAGTACAAGAGAGTATTGCTTAAGCTGAGCGGAGAAGCGCTTGCCGGCGAAAAGGGCAGCGGTCTGGATATGCCAACAATAGATAATATCTGTAAGAGCATAAAAAAGGCGGCTGACGCGGGAGCGCAGATCGGCATTGTTGTCGGCGGCGGAAATTTCTGGCGCGGAAGAAGCTCGGACGGCATGGACAGAGCGCGCGCCGATCATATCGGTATGCTTGCTACGGCGATGAACGCATTGGCGGTCGCGGACGTTCTGGAAAACATGGGCTGCACAGTCCGCGTTCAGACGGCGATAACAATGCAGCAGGTCGCAGAGCCGTTTATTCTCGGCAAAGCGATACGTCACCTCGAAAAGGGCAGGATCGTTATTTTCGGCTGCGGAACGGGCAACCCGTTCTTCTCTACGGACAGCGCGGCGGCCCTGAGAGCGGCTGAGCTGGGCGCCGATATTATTCTCAAGGCAACCATGGTCGACGGCATTTACGACAAGGATCCGAAAAAGTTCACCGACGCCGTTAAGTATAGCGTTATCACTCATCACGATATCCTTGTCAAGAAGCTTCAGGTCATGGACAGCGCCGCTGCCGCTATATGCACGGAAAACAATATACCCATAATCGTGTTCAACCTTGACAATCCGGACAATATTTACGACGCAGTAATGGGCAGGAGCGTCGGAACACTTGTTACCAAGCACAAGCCCGAAAATTGAACCTGTAATTAGACAAAACCTTTGAGGAAACGGAGTATAAGATGAAAGAAGTTCTTGATAATACCAAAGAAAGAATGGGCAAATGCATCAACGCCCTTCAGAGCGAGCTTGGCACTATCCGTGCGGGAAGAGCTAACCCCGGCGTACTCGACAAGATAACCGTTGATTACTACGGAGCAGCTACCCCCATCAATCAGATGGCGTCGATCTCCGTTGCGGAAGCAAGAATACTTGTTGTTCAGCCCTATGACAGCTCTACGCTTAAGTCTATCGAGAAGGCGATACAGGCGAGCGACCTCGGCATCAACCCGACAAACGACGGCAGAGTGCTGAGAATTATGTTCCCGCAGCTTACCGAGGAGCGCAGAAAGGAACTCTGCAAGACCGTAAGCAAGACCTGCGAGGAAAGCAAGGTCGCAGTACGCAATGTACGCCGCGACGCGATGGACAAAATAAAGGCTAAGAAAAAGTCGAACGAGATCACCGAGGACGATGTTAAGGAAGCGGAGAAGAACATTCAGAAGCTTACCGACAAGTACATCGAAGAGATCGACAAGATCGGCGCCGAAAAGGATAAGGAGATCATGTCCATCTGATGGAAAGCACTGTTGTTCCGCAGCATATCGGATTTATCATGGACGGAAACGGCAGGTGGGCGAAAAAGCGCGGTATGCCGCGCAATTTCGGGCACAACCAAGGCGCTGCCGTCTTTAAGAAAACGATAAACTGGTGCCGCGAGCTTGGCGTAAAATGTGCGACTTTTTACGCATTTTCGACAGAAAACTGGAAGCGGCCGGAAGAGGAAGTCCGCGGAATAATGGATCTTCTTCGCCGATATATAAAGGATATCCGTGCGTCTGCAAAAGAAGATATCCGGATAATCATTCTCGGCGACATTACTCCGTTTGACGAGGATATTCGCAACGAGCTGCTGGACATAATGCAGACCTCCGAAGAAAACACCGGCTTTATTGTCGGTATCGCGCTGAATTACGGGGGGCGTGCGGAAATAACCGCTGCCGCAAAGGTTCTCGCGGAAAAATGCAAAGACGGTCAGATGTCACCGAATGAAATCACCGAAAGCAGCATCGAGCAGCAGCTTTACACAAAGGAAATGCCTCCGCTTGACCTCGTTATCAGACCGAGCGGGGAACAGCGTCTTTCAAATTTCCTTATCTGGCAGGCTGCTTATGCAGAATTTGTGTTCATGGACGTGTTATGGCCGGATTTCACAAAAAAAGATCTTGAATATGCAATAAATGTCTACGCAGGACGCTCCCGCAGATTCGGCGGATTGTAAATATTCAGAGGGAAGGATACCTTATGGCAGTACGTATCATATCTGCTTTGGTTGGGATAGTTATTGGCGTTTCGATATTGTTTATAGACAATTTATGGCTTTATATGGTCGTTTTGTCGGCAATATCCGCTATCGGCGTATGGGAGCTGACGCGCGCGGTAAAATGCGAGGAACATAAAGTCCTGCGTTGGTACTGCGTCGGTTTCTCCGCCCTTATCCCCTTTTTCCTTAACTTGGATTTTCTTCGGCAGTATTCCGTCACGGCGTATTTCGTGTTTGTGATGATCCTGCTCATAATAATGCTCGCCGATCATAAAAACGTCAGATTTGAACACGTTGCGATGTGCGGCTGCGGAGCGCTTGTTATTCCGGCTTCTCTCAGTTGTATAGTGTTTGTGCGTTATTCGGTTGCAGATAACACAATGGGCGTTTTCATGATAGTTTATCTGCTTTTCTGCGCGTGGTTCGGCGATTCGGGCGCTTACTTTGTAGGCACTTTCCTCGGAAAGCACAAGCTCTGTCCGACGATATCGCCAAAGAAAACCGTAGAGGGGCTTATCGGCGGCATTGTCACTGTCGGAATAGTAGTCTTTATCCAATGCCTTGTTTACAACTTCTTTGTTTCAGACAGCGTTCAGATGTCCTATGCAGTGCTTATCCCTGTGGGTATGGTCGCCTCCTTTGCGGGCACTCTCGGCGATCTTTCGGCGTCTGTTATCAAAAGACAGTATAACGTAAAGGATTTCGGAAACCTTATTCCGGGACACGGCGGAGTTCTTGACAGATTTGACAGCGTGCTTTTTGTTGCCCCGTTCCTTTATGTGGTTTTCTGTTATATTACTCCCGAAATTATTATGTAAAACGAAATCGTGCTGCCCATTTGCTGAGGTGAATGTTTCACTGCGGCAAATGGGTGGTTTTGTAATTAAAAGATATGAATGATATTATTTTACTCGGTTCGACAGGTTCGATAGGAACGCAGACATTAGACGTCTGCCGCGCGCATAATATCAAGGTGAAGGCATTGTCCGCAAATACCCGCACGGAGCTGCTCGAAAAACAGGCACGCGAATTTCACCCCGAATATGTGTGCGTTTCCGACGAAAAATATTACAGCGACATAAAAAACCGCCTCGCCGACACAGATATACGCATTGAAGCGGGGACGGACGGGCTTTGCTGTCTGGCGTCAATGAAATGCGGAAAGGTCGTTAATTCCGTTGTCGGCATGGTCGGGCTGCTTCCGACGCTCTCTGCCGCAAAGGCGGGGAACGATATCGCGCTTGCGAACAAGGAAACTCTTGTCGCGGGTGGCAGGCTCGTTACCGACGAAGCAAAGCGCAGCGGGGTAAAGCTCCTCCCGATAGACAGCGAGCACTCCGCAATATTTCAGTGCCTTCTAGGCGCGGGCGACAACAAGCTCAGCAAGATCATTCTCACCGCGTCCGGCGGTCCGTTTTACGGGAAAACGCGCGGAGAGCTTTCCGAGGTAACAAAGGAGCAGGCGCTTGATCACCCCAACTGGAGCATGGGCGCGAAAATAACCATTGACAGCGCAACGCTGATGAATAAGGGGCTTGAGCTTATCGAAGCGGTAAGGCTGTTCGACGCCGCTCCCGAGCAGGTCGAGATAGTCGTCCACAGGCAGAGCATAATCCACTCTGCGGTGGAATTTGAGGACGGGGCGGTCATTGCGCAGCTCGGCGCAGCCGATATGCGAATACCTATCCAATTCGCGCTGACCTATCCGAAAAGGCTTCCGTGTCCCGCGAAAAAGCTGTCCCTGTTTGACGTTGGGGCATGGACCTTCGGGCGCGCCGACGAGGATACCTTTACCTGCCTTTCTGCGGCAAGAAAAGCGATCTCCGTCGACGGAAATGCGCCCTGTATAATCAACAGCGCGAACGAAGCTGCCGTTGATCTGTTCTTGCATGATAAAATACGTTTTCTCGACATCGGAGAGGCAGCTTGGGGCGCGCTCGAAAATGTCGGCTTTATCCAACAACCGTCGCTCGACGATATCCTTTCTTCGGCAGCCGCCGCAAGAGAGTATGTAATTTCCCATTTTGGCTGATACTCCGGAGGACATATGTCTGTTTTAATCGCTATTGTTGTTTTTTGTGTTATCATACTGCTGCATGAGCTTGGGCATTTTATTGCCGCGAAGCTGTGCGGTATCTATGTTAAGGAATTTGCGTTCGGAATGGGGCCTGTTCTTCTCAAGAAGCAGGGCAAGGAAACCACCTACGCGCTGCGCGCAATTCCTATCGGCGGCTTCTGTTCGTTTGAAACAGATATTGAGGAAGAAACCGACAGCGAGGGCAATATCGTGCAGTCGGAGACTAATCCGCGCGCGTTCAACCGAAAGCCTATTTGGCAGCGTATGGTTGTAATGCTGGCGGGGCCGCTGATGAACCTGATACTCGGCTATATCGTCGTTGTAGTTTCGCTGTGTTCCTCGTCGGTGATCGCCTCCACAACTATTGCGGAGTTCCGCGAGCAGAGCGTAAGCAGCAGCTCGCTCAAAGTGGACGACGAGATACTTTCCATTGACGGAACAACTATCTTTTCGATATCCGACGTGACCTATAAGCTCCAGAACAGCGACCGCCGAAACGACGACGGAAATCTGATATTTGACATCACCGTTAAACGTAATGGCGAGAAAGTCGTGCTCAAGGACGTTGAGTTTCTGACGACCGAAAAAAGCGACGGCTCGACGGGCGTTTACTTTGATTTCAAGGTCTACCGTATCGAAAAGACGTTTGGAAATATCGTCACGGAAGCATTCCGCGAATCCGCGTCGACTGCGCGGCTTATTCTGATGACGCTATTTGACCTTATCCGAGGGAAATACGGGCTTAATACTCTTAGCGGCCCTATCGGAGTAGGAACTATAATCGCCGAAGCGGTTTCAAAATACACCTTCGCCGATCTGATGTATCTTATCTCTCTGATAACGATAAACGTTGGTGTGTTCAATCTTATCCCTATCCCGTCGCTTGACGGAGGTAGATTGGTATTTCTGATAATCGAAGCGATACGCAGGAAGCCCGTCAAGCCGCAGGTTGAGGGAATGATACATTTTGCGGGCTTTGCGCTGCTGATGATAGTCATGATAATCGCGATGTTTAACGACATTTCGCGGCTTGTTACCGGAGGTTAAAAGATAAATTGAGTGTAAAAAAGGTCAGGGTCGGAAATCTCACGCTTGGCGGGGATAAAATTTATATCCAGTCAATGCTTAACACGCCCGCAGAGGATATCGAAAGAAGCGTTGCACAGGCGCAGGCGCTTGAAAAAGCGGGCTGCGATATCATACGCGCCGCAGTTCCGCGCGTAGATGACGCGAAGCTTATCGCGGCGCTGAAAAAGGTGGTCAATGTCCCCATAGTCGCGGATATACATTTTGATTATAAAATAGCTCTCGCCTGCGTTGAAGCGGGCGTGGATAAAATAAGGATAAATCCCGGGAACATCGGTTCGGCGGATAAAGTCCGCGCGGTCGCCGACGCTTGCAAGGAGCACGGTATACCGATACGGATAGGGGTCAACTCCGGCTCGCTTGAAAAGGAATTGCTGACTAAATACGGCAGTCCAACTCCCGAAGCGCTTACGGAAAGCGCGCTGAGGCACGTCGGGCTGCTTAATGACTGCGGATTTGACGATATTGTCATAAGCATTAAATCCAGCAATGTCAGACTTATGATCGCCGCGTACCGACTGCTGGCGAAGCGCGTCGATTATCCGCTCCACCTCGGAGTTACCGAAGCGGGAACGGAAAAAATGGGGGTACTAAAATCCGCCGTCGGAATAGGCTCGCTGCTGTGCGACGGGATAGGCGACACTATCCGCGTTTCGCTCACCGCCGACCCCGTAAAAGAGGTATATGCCGCAAAGGATATCCTTAAAGCCTGCGGAATGTGGAACGGCGCGGAGATAGTGTCCTGCCCGACCTGCGGAAGAACGAAAATAGACCTTATCCCGCTTGCGGAGCAGGTCGAGAAGCTGCTCGCCGATGTTGATATGCCGATAAAGGTCGCAGTCATGGGCTGCGCGGTGAACGGCCCCGGAGAAGCTCGCGAAGCTGACGTTGGGATAGCGGGCGGCTGCGGCGAGGGCATAATTTTCCGAAAGGGAAAAATACTCCGTAAGGTACCCGAAAATATGCTGCTTGAGGAATTGAAAAAAGAAATAGAATTGATACAGAAAGGACGTTAATAAATGCCGGCTTCACTTGAACGCCTGTTTGAGAACATTGAATTTCCGAAAAATATCGCCGACGGAAAGGTGATAAAAATAGTCTATACCGAGGCAAAGAACAACATGAACATCTGCCTCGGCATGGAATCGCTCGCCGCCACCGCGGAGCTTACCGACGCGGCGGCAAAGATATCCGCAGCCCTTAACGGCGCAGATGTTACGATATACCCGAAATACCACAGCTCGCTTTTCAACTCCGACTGTATTTTTGAAATAATCGAGCTTATCAAGCAGAAAAACGCCTCCGTCAACGGATATTTTGACGGCGCGGAGATAAGCGACGACGGATATACATACGAAATAACGCTTAAAACGGGAGGACAGAAGCTGCTTCTCGGGCTTGAAATGGACAAGAAAATCGAGAATTTCGTGCGCGGATTTTTCGATAAGAATATTAAGGTAGTTCTCTCGTCGCAGGGCGAGCTTAATGTCGATGAATATCTCAAGCAGGAGCAGAGCATTCCCGTTCCGCGCGTAGTTGTCACCGAAACTGCACCGAAGGAGCAGCCGAAATGGCAGGGCGGGGGCGGCTTCCGCAGCGGCGGCGGTAACGGCGGCAGACGCCCGCAGTTCCTCGAGGAGCCTAAGGAAATGACCCTCCCGTTTGAAATGAAGGAGTTCGACCCGAACGTAAAGCTGTTCTTCGGAAAGGGCAATTTCGACGCGCCGTCGCCTATGTCCGGAGGATACGGTGATCAGGATCTCGCGACCTTGTGGGGTAAGATCTTCTATACGGAGGAAAACACTTCGCGCGACGGAAACACGCTTATCTACACCGTATATTTTACCGACGACACCTCCGCGCATATGTTCAAGATAATCACCCCGACGACCAACACTGATATCGTCAAGGACTGTCTGAAATTGGGAAAGGCGATCCTCGTTTCGGGAAAATTCGAGATAGATAATTACAGCAAAAACCTCGTCATCAGACCCTTCTCCATTGCTTCAATAAAGCTTAATCAGCTCCGCCACGACAATTCCGAGGAAAAGCGCGTTGAGCTGCATATGCATACGAATATGTCGGATATGGACGCGCTGACGCCTGCGGCAGACCTTATCAACATGGCGTATTCATGGGGTCACAAGGCGATAGCCATAACCGACCACGGAAACGTTCAGGCATACCCCGAGGCGATGAATACCGTCGAGAAGATACGAAAGGGCGGCGGGGAATTTAAGATAATTTACGGCGTAGAGGCGTATTTTGTCAACGACAGCGGCGCACTCATCTCGGGCTGCTGCGACTACCCGATAAACAACGACATCATCGTTTTCGACTTAGAAACAACGGGGCTTTCCGCCGAGAGCGAGCGTATCACCGAAATAGGCGCGGTCAAGCTTCGCAATATGGAGATCGTCGAGGAATTTCAGCTTTTCGTGAACCCCGAAAAGCATATCCCCGAGAATATTTCGGAGATCACGCACATAACCGATGACATGGTCGCAGACGCGCCGCTCGAAAAGGAAGCGCTGGAGAAATTCATCGCCTTCGCGGGGAACGGAGTGCTTGTCGCGCATAACGCAGGCTTCGACACCTCGTTCATCAGAGCCGCAGTTGAGCGCACGGGTATTGACTACAAATTCGCTTTTGTGGACACTCTCACGCTGTGCCGCGCGGCGCTCCCCAACCTTAAGAACCACAAGCTCGACACTGTCGCAAAGGAATACAAGCTCGGCAATTTCAACCACCACCGCGCGATTGACGACGCGAAAATGCTCGCGGCGATATTCAAGCGGCTCATTTCCGACGCGTCAAAGCTCGGAAAGCTTGAAACGCTCGGCGACCTCAACGGCATAATCGGAAGCGTCGACGCGAAGAAGCTCCCGATGTACCACATGATAATCCTTGTGAAAAATCCCGTCGGACTGAAAAATCTGTATAAG
>CAMEPN010000045.1 GCA_945931735.1 uncultured Clostridia bacterium | reverse complement strand
GGGCACCTTCGGTTACAGCAGCGCGAGCACCGCGAACTACGCTTACAGCATTGGCGCGCTGTTCAACATCTACGCTTAATACTGCGGTTGACTTTCACAAAAGATCCCCCTCGAACGCCCGAGGGGGATTTTATCATTTTTTCCTCATATCGTTGGCGGTGTAAACCACCTCGGCGTATATCGCCGCGACTATCTGATACAGCTCCTTGGGAATGGTTTCGCCAGCGTTCAGCATTACCAGCAGCGCCGCAACGCTGTCGTCGCGGTAAACGGGAACCCCCGCCTCGTCGGCAATGTTGACTATCCTCTGCGCAAGCTCCCCCAGACCCGACGCGACCACAACGGGCGCGTAGTTCATATCGGGGTTGTATTTCAGCGCGACTGCGGCGTTCTGCCCGTAAATGCGCTTGTTGTTTGCGGGCGGCATTGGGTGCTTCGGCATTGTGATTACCTCCTTATACCCTTGTGTTCAGCGTGGTGCGCTTGTCGGTTATCTTCGGGAATATCTCCACTAGGTTGTGCGGCTTCTTCAGCGGCGCGGTTTCAAACGTTCTCGCGGAATATCCGCAGTTTCTGATTATTTTGGTGACGCGCTCCTTCATCGGGTCTATCTGCTTTTCAAATTTCGGCGGGTAGAGCAGCGCGATGTTGACCTCCTCGCCAAGCGCGTACATATCAAGCTCAAATCTCCCTATGCTCTCAACGTCGAACGTCAGGAACAAGTGGTAGTTGCGCTGCGTTCCGGGTGTGTTGTTCGGGTTGTTCTCGTCGTTGTCAACCCACAGCTCCCCGAACGCTTTCGTCCCGTCTACGTCGAGCGGCAGGATATAGTGCGCCAGCGGCGTGAATACCCCCGGGGCGTTCAGCAGGCTCTGGAGCAGGTTCGCCGCATTGAAGCTGTCAAGCGATTTCAGCGCGGGGTTGTTTATGTTCTCCTCGATAAAATCCGTCAGGCTGTCCAGCGTAGAGCTTACCGGCGGACGCACGCCATGCTGCGGAAGCTCGTTCTTGACCGACATTTTGTCGATTATGTCAACGAAAACTCCGTAAAGCCGCTCGCGAAGCGGTATATCGGGCATCGCGCGGAGCATTCCGTTCAGCGTGTCGATAAGCTCCTGCATGGTGTTCGTGCGGGAAAGCTCGGACAGCATGGCGTTAGCCTGCGCCTCTCCGTCCTCGCCGAGGAAAAGCCCCTTTGTCAGCAGCGCTACCGCGTCAATTCCGCTCATCTTTCCGCGGTTGTAAACGGAAAGTATGTGCTCAATGTTATAGCCGCTGCTTTTCAGCTCCTGCATATAGCCGCGCGTGCTCATGCTTTCGTTCATGAATTTCTTCCAGCCGGTAAGCTCGGAATCGACATCTCCGCCCTCCTCGGAGCCGTCGACCGCCTCGGCGGCAGGCTCTCCGTCCGCCGCTTTCCCCGCCGAAACGGCATTTTCTCCCGCTTCGGACGCCTCTTTTGCGCCAAAATCTGCATTTTCAAAATTTTTGTTTGTTAGATTGGCGGAAATAGGTTGATTTTGTGAAGAATTTGTAGTATAATTATCTAAAGGGGTATCGGGGGCAGTGTTTTCCGCGCCTGCGTTCTTTGCCGAAACGGGATCCTGCATTGGCTTCTTGTCAAATATCGCCGCGTACAGTCTGTTGAAGGAGTTCTTAAGCGCCTCGCGCAGAGTGCCCGAGGATATCTGAGTCATCAGCAGGTTGAAATACTCCTTGCACATATACGGGCTGTTGTTGTAGCGGGAAAGATTATGTACGATGAGCGGGATAAGCATCTGCGTCTTGTCGTCGTTAAGCAGGCTTCCGCTGACGTCCTTAAGTATATTGAGCGTTTCTCCCTTGAGATAGTCGAAATATTTCTCCGCGTCCTGCGCGCCCCACTGCTGCGAAAGATTGAGCAGCTTTGCGGACAGCTTTTCGTTCGGAGAATAATATTCCGAAAGGAATTTCAGATTAGCGCGCAGCGCGCCGAGTATCTCGTTCTTATTCTGCGCGAAGTTGAGCGATTTCAGAAGATTTCCGATAAGCTCGCGGGTTTCGGGCGCGGTGGTCGTCTTTGCGACCTCGCGGAGGACGTCGTAGAACTCATGACCGCTGAACATCGTGTTCTGCTGCTCTTGATTTTGTATCTCTTGGACAAGCTCCTCGGGCTTTACATAAAGCTGCGACGCGAGGTCCTCAAGCTTTCCGTAAAGGTCGGTATGCCCCGTGATGAGCGCCTGATTGAGCACCTCGACATTCAGCAGGTCTTTAAGCATCTCGACGGCGAGCGTCGGGTCCTTCGCGACCTGTACCGACATAGGGATAAGCTCGCGGTTGCCCATTTCCAAGCGGCTCCGCGCGCCGGCGTCGGTCGCTCCGCCCGCGTTCCCTACTCCCGTAAGCTTAACGATGTCGAACGGCTCGGTGTTCTCGTCCTGCTGGCGGGGGCTGTAATTGTAGTTCTTCGCGGTTATGGGGTTATTTATCTGTGGGATCTGCGCCATACGTTATCCCTCCTCGGTGCATTTTCCTCGACAAAATGTCAATAACGGCAATTATGCCTTAATATATGGACGCGCTGATCAAAGCGCAGAGTAACAAATTCAGCCGCATGAGTATGCGCGTTTGAATGGGGCGAATTTGATTTAATCAGCGTTTCCATGTTTATTTTAGCATAAAATCTCGGAATAATAAAGGGCTTTTGAAAAAATTTTTACAGAAAAACGCCGTGTGCATACGCGCGTATTCGGAAAGGAACTGATATTATGGCAAAAATAGAACCCGGCATGGAAGCAATGCTTGATATGTACTTCTATGAAACCAACTCCCTTTTGGAGCAGCTCGACGAGATCCTGCTCCGCACGGAGCAGGCAAACGCCTTTGAAAGCGAGGATATCAAGGAGATCTTCCGTATCATGCACACCATCAAAGGCTCGTCGGCAATGATGGGCTTTGAGAACCTGTCTGTGCTCGCGCATAAGGCGGAGGATATGTTCTTCGTTATCCGCGAAAACCCCGACGTCATCACCGACGTAAGCTTCGTGTATGACCTCGTGTTCCAGGTATCCGACTCCTACAAGGCGCAGATCGAGATGATCCAGAACAATGTAAACGGCGAGTACGAGGCAATGGACTTCAGCGGGCTTATCGACAAGCTGCTCAAGGCAAGAGACGCGCTCGTCGGCGAAACAAAGGGCGAGGCTCCCGCGCCCGCTCAGGCTGCGGCTCAGCCCGCAGAAGCGGCTCCCGCTCCCGTTCAGGGAAGCGACAAGGTTACGGTAAGAGTGTTCTTCGAGGACGGCTGCCAGATGGAGAACCTGCGCGCGTTCCTGCTGATAAACACTATCCGCGAGGAGTGCTCGTTCCTCGAGTATACTCCCTCCGACGTTGAAACAAATTCCGAGACCTCCAAGGAGATAATCGACCACGGCTTCCTTATCACCTTTACCGCGATAGACAACAACGACTTCGTATTAAAGCAGATAGAAAGCGCGCTGAACGTTCAGTCGTATGAGGTGATTTCTCAGGCTGCCGCTCCCGCGCCCGCTGCGGAGCTTCCTCCCGAGCCTGCACAGGCTGCCGCTCCCGCGGAAAAGCCCGCTGAAACTCCCGCGCCCGCTGCCCCCGTAAAGGAGCAGACCGCGGTCGAAAAGGCACAGGCTGCCGTCGAAAAGGCGCAGGCATCAAGCGGCGCGCAGAAGCAGAACCTCATCAGCGTAAACCTCGCGAAGCTGGACGCGCTCCACGATATCGTCGGCGAGATAATCACCACCGAATCCATGGTCATCTCCAACCCCGACCTAGAGGGGCTGGAGCTTGAGAGCTTCAATAAGGCGGCACGCCAGCTCAGAAAGCTGACAAGCGAGCTTCAGGACACCGTTATGTCCATAAGAATGGTGCCGCTCGCGGGCGTATTTCAGAAGATGAACAGGATCGTCCGCGATATGAGGAAAAAGCTCGGCAAGGAGGTCGACTTTGTTATCGAGGGCGAGGAAACCGAGGTGGACAAGTCCATCGTGGACAGCCTCCAAGACCCGCTGATGCACCTTGTCAGAAACTGCATGGATCACGGCATCGAAGAGCACGCCGAGGACAGAATAAAAGCCGGCAAGCCCGAAAAGGGCACCATAAAGCTCTCCGCGCAGAATGCGTCCGGCGAGGTAGTTATCACCGTATCCGACGACGGTCAGGGAATCGACCCCGAAAAGATAATGAACAAGGCGAGAAAACAGGGCATTCTCACCAAGCCCGAGAGCGAATATACCATAAAGGAAATACAGAACCTTATACTCCTGCCCGGATTTTCCACCAACGAACAGGTCACCGAGTTCAGCGGACGCGGCGTCGGCATGGACGTTGTTAAGGCGAACGTTGAAAAGTGCGGCGGCACGATAATCGTCGACAGCAAGAAAGGCGAGGGAACAAACTTTATCATCAAGATCCCGCTCACGCTCGCGATAATCGACGGTATGGAAGTAACCGTAGGCGACCTTGTGTTCACCGTACCGATCTCGACGATACGCGAGAGCTTCAAGGCGGAGGCGAGCCAGATACTCCGCGACACGGGCGGAAACGAGATGATAATGATACGCGGCGTATGCTATCCTATCCTCCGTATGCACGAGAAATTCGGCATAGAAACCGACGTCACCGACCTCGAGGAGGGCATTCTCCTGCTTGTCGAAACGGACAATAAGAGCGTATGCATCTTCGCCGACAAGCTTATCGGCGAGCAGCAGGTAGTAGTAAAGCCGTTCCCGAAGTACCTCGCAAAATACAACATCAAGGGCGAGGGTCTTTCGGGCTGCACCATAATGGGCGACGGCAGCATCTCCCTCATCATCGACACCAACACGCTTATCGGCTAAGGAGGCTTTGTATAAATGACTAACGACGTTATCAAAGAGGCAGTCGCCAAGCAGCAGTCGGGCGACAGAAAGCTAGCCGCGGACAACAGCGTCCTCGGCAAGGTAATGACCTTTAATATCGGTGAGCAGGTATACGGCATAGAAATACAGTATGTCACCGAAATAATCGAAATGCAGCGGATAACCAAGGTGCCGCACGTTCCTTCCTACATAAAGGGAATAATCAACGTGCGCAGCAAGGTGGTGCCTATCGTTGATATAAGGACGCGCTTCGGCAAGCCCGAGATCCCCTATACCAACCGCACCTGCATAATTATCCTTTCCTTCAACGAAACCTCCGTCGGCATTATCGTCGACAGCGTCGCAGATGTTGAGGATATCCACACGGGTGATATCTCCGCAACGCCCGAAAACCGCTCGGTGAACACAAATTCCTTTATTCAGTATATGATCCGCTCGGGCGATATGGTAAAGCTTATCCTCGACGTCGCAAGACTGCTCGACGAGCAGGAGGCATAAAATGGAGATAACTGACCGCGAATTTGAGCGGCTGGTCGGGTATATGCACGACAATTACGGCATAAACCTTTCTTCAAAGCGCGTGCTTATACAGGGCAGGCTCGGCAACATGATACGCGAGCGCGGCTTCAAAAGCTACGGCGAATATATCGACGCGGTGCTCGCGGATAAGTCGGGCGTAGAAGTGACAACTATATTAAACAAGCTGACCACAAACCACACCTATTTCATGCGCGAGCCGGAGCACTATACCTTCATGAGGGAAACCGTGCTCCCATGGGCGGTCGCAAACGCCCGCGGAAACGAGCTTCGCATATGGAGCGCAGGCTGCTCCAGCGGGGAAGAGGGCTACACCACTGCAATGCTCCTCGACGATTATTTCGGCGTAAAAAAGGCGCAGTGGGACACCCGCATACTCGCGACCGATATCTCCGAAACGGTCATGGAAAAGGCGAAAAAGGGCATATATACCGAGGACGGAATGAAGGGCTTAAGCCCCGAATGGAAGCAGCGGTATTTCACAAAAATCACCGACGGAATGTACGAAATTGTTCCCGCGATAAAAAAGGAGCTAATATTCAAGCATTTCAACCTCATGGACCCTATGCCGGAGAAATACAAGCAGCGCCCGTTTGACCTTATTTTCTGCCGCAACGTCATGATCTATTTCGACCAGCCGACAAAAAACGCGCTCGTGAACAGGTTCTACGACGTGCTTAAGCCGGGCGGATATCTGTTTATAGGCCATGCGGAAAGCGTCGCGCGGAGCGAAACGAAATTCAAATACATAAAGCCCGCGATATACCGCAGACCGCTTTGATCCAAGCGGACAACAGGGTCGGGAGAATTTTGCTTTTATGAAGAGAATTAAACTTTTGGTGGTGGACGACTCCATTCTGTTCAGAGAGGTGCTCGCCCGATATATACGGCAGGACGAGATGATCGACGTTGTCGGAACGGCGGGCGACGCCTATTCCGCGCGCGATATGATACTGAAATACGAGCCTGACGTAATGACGCTGGACGTGGAAATGCCCCGCATGGACGGCATCGCGTTCCTGAAAAAGCTCCTTCCGCAGTATTATATCCCCACGATAATAGTTTCCGGCTCGGAGGAAAAACGAAAGACGGGGCTATCGGCAGGCGCGGTCGAGGTCATCGCAAAGCCCGCCGCCCGAACCACAAAGGATATGGCGGATTTTGCGGCGTCGCTCTGCTCGGCAATAAAGCGCGCCTATACCATGCGCAAGCCGCACGCCGCTCAGCAAAGGGAACTTATCACTCCCATACGCAGCGTTACTCACTCGATATCGGGTCAGTCGATACGCCCCATTACCCCCGCTCCGCAGCACCCCTCGTCGGGGAAAAAGCGCAAATCGGACGCGCTTATCGCATTGGGCGCCTCTACGGGCGGCACTGAAGCCCTCGAGCAAGTGGTAAAGGCGTTTCCCGCCGACACGCCGCCTGTGCTTATTGTGCAGCATATGCCCGCAGGGTTCACCAAGCTGTACGCCGACAGGCTCAACCGCTCCTGCAAAATGGAGGTCAAGGAGGCGGAGGACGGCGACAGAGTGCGCCCCGGGCTGATAATAATAGGCGCGGGAGAACATCATCTCCGCCTGTGCCGCGACGCGCGCGGCTGGTACGTTACGTCAAAACCGGGCGACAAGGTGTCGGGACACTGCCCGTCGGTCGACGTGCTGTTCACCTCGGTCGCGGAAAACGCGGGCGAAAACGCAATCGGCGCTATCCTCACGGGAATGGGCCGCGACGGCGCGGACGGGCTGCTCAAAATGCGCAGCGCAGGCGCGTTCACCATAGGGCAGGACAAGGAAAGCTGTGTTGTTTACGGTATGCCTATGGAGGCTTTCAACATCGGCGCGGTTGAGGTTCAGGCGCCGCTTTACAATATCGCGGATATAATCCTAGACAGCCTCTATTAAGCGGTTTTTATTGCAAAATTGACGGTTTGGCACCGTCGGGCTTGTCGCAAGCCTTACGCTTGACCTTTTTTTGGACAAATATTAACAACGGGCAACGTCGATAAGGCGGTGCCCGTTGTTAATTTTACAATAAAAAGCGACCCTCTATTGGAGCGCCGCTTCTATTTTTATATAATCCTCTAACGTCAGTTCCTCGGCGCGCGCCGTGGGCTTTATCCCTGCCGCCGAAAAAACTTCGGCAAGCTCCGCTTTCGCTATGCCAAGCTCGCCCGAAAGGGGGTTTACAAGCTGCTTTCGCCTTTGGGAAAATCCCGCGCGGATAATTCGGAAAAGCCGCTTTTCCCGCTCGGGCGGGAGCGCTTCGCCCTGCTTGATGTCAAGCCGTATCACCGCGCTGTCAACGTTCGGAGCAGGCATGAAGCTGCCGCGGTTGACCCTGAACAACAGCTCGGGCTTGCTGAAATAGCTCACCGCGCAGGATATCGCGCCGCAGTCCCGCGTCCCGGGCGCAGCGCATATGCGGTCAGCCGCTTCTTTCTGAACCATGACCGTCATAGACTTTATCGGCAGCCTGCTCTCAAGCACCCGCATTATAACCGGCGAGGTGATGTAATACGGCAGGTTCGCGCAGATAACAGTGTCCCTGCCGCCCGATTTTTCCGAGATAAGCGCCGCAAGGTCGGTCTGCATTACGTCCGCAAAAATGACCTCCGTGTTGTCAAGGTCGGCAAGCGTTTCTTCAAGAATAGGCTTCAATGATGTGTCTATCTCTACCGCCGCGACCTTGTCGCAGCGCAGCGCAAGCTCCCTCGTTAGCACCCCAACGCCCGTGCCTATCTCCAGCGCGAAAACACCCTTCCCGCAGCCGCCCATCTCCGCTATCCGGGGGCAGACAGTCGGGTTGACGAGAAAATTCTGACCGAGCGATTTCGTGAACGAAAATCCATGCCGCTCGAACAGGTCTTTTATCACGCCGATATTCGTAAGCTGCAAATCAGTACCCCTCGCTTCCCTCAAGGCTATCGTCGTTCTCTATCCAACTATTGACCTCTATCGTCCTTATCTCGTCGGGAGCTGTCCTTATTACAACATTGGCTATACCCGCGTTGATTATCATGCGCTTGCACATCGAGCACGGCTCAACATCGCCGTAAAGCTCGCCAGTCTTTGCGTCAAGACAGGTAAGATAAAGCGTAGAGCCGAGCATATCGCTGCGCTGCGCGCTGATGATACAGTTCGCCTCCGCATGAACGGAACGGCACAGCTCGTACCGCTGCCCCTTGGGGATATTCAGCTTCTCGCGCATACAGGCGCCGAGGTCGGAGCAGTTCACCCTCCCGCGGGGCGCCCCGTTATAGCCCGTGGCGATTATCTCGTCGTTGCGGACGATTATCGCGCCGAAATTCCTGCGCAGGCAGGTGCCGCGCTCCGCTACGGTCTGTGCGATATCAAGGTAGTAGTTCAGCTTGTCGCGTCTTGGCATGATACGGCTCCTTTCGTGTCTGTCGGAAAATTTATTGTCACTTTCTGCGCTTTTTCA
>CAMEPN010000044.1 GCA_945931735.1 uncultured Clostridia bacterium | reverse complement strand
ATATTCGACCTGCTCGGCGACAAGCTCGTTAAATTCCTCCTCGACCGCATCCATTTCCTCGTTGGAAAGCGTCGACACGCCAAGCTCCTTTGCTTTCGCAAGAATTATCTTCTCGTTGATGAGGTAGTTAATTATGGTAGCGCGCTGGGTCTCGCACTGCGACGCGACGCTTTCGGTGGTGTCGTCGGTAATGGACTGACCTTTAAGATAATATTTGTACTCCTTGATAAAGTCAAGGTATTTTATATTCATATCATCATCGCCCGCGCCCTGTGCGGTGGGCTGCGCAACGACCGCGTCGTCGCTTATTTTACGGTTCGTTCCGAATTTTACGGAGCATCCGCTCAGAAAAACGGCACCCGCCGCTGACAATGCTGCGGCAGTATGTAATATACGGGATAATTTCATTGGTTTTCCTTTCGTAAAGAGAATTTTGCTGTTTTGGTCATCTAATTTTTTCAGACACATGACCGTACATTGTAATTATAACATATATTTAGAAAAAAATAAACAGAATTTTCAGTAGAAGTATGAAATATTTCTGAAAAAGTGATGATTTTTTCGGTAAGATATGTTATAATATTAAAAGCAGGCTTCTGCCCGCTGATAATTACGGCATTTTCAACGGGAGGTTATAATATGACTTCAAGATGGCATAAGGCACTCGCCGCTCTGCTGGCGCTGTGCATGACCGCAGGCATAGCGGGCTGCTCCGGCGGGGAATCCTCCGAAACGGACACGACCGACACCGCCCAGACAGCTCAGACCGACGAAACATCGGAAACCGAGAGCGAGGAGGTCAAGGTAGGCTATATATTCCACGGCGACGCCAAAACCGACGGCGTTTCGGGCGAAATGAACGCGCAGCGTATCCTCGCGGGCACACACAGCAGCGTGGAAACAATGTATATCGACAACGTGAGCATAACCGACTTTGAAAAGGCGGTGCAGACTCTCGCGAACGCGGGCTGTTCCTACATAGTATCGGAAAGCCCCGTATACAAGAACGTCCTGTCTTCAACGGCGGGCAAATACATGAACATCAATTTCATCGCCTACGGAACAAACGTTCGCTCCGCAAACATCGCCGCATATACCGAGGAGATATTCCAAGGGGCATATGTCGCGGGCATGGTCGCGGCATATAATTCCGAAAGCGAGAAAATAGGCGTTGTTGCGGACACCGACCTGCTCTATCCTATCCCCGTAATAAACGCCGCCGCGCTCGGTATGCAGCTCGTATATTCCGACGCGGAGGTAGTCGCGGCATTCGCCACGGCGGACGATGAGATAGAAACCGCCGTGAACGCGCTTAAGAACGACGGCTGCGATGTCATAATATGCTACACCGAATCGCGCAGGGCGGCGCAGCTCTGCGAGGAAAAGGGCATTAAATTCATAGACAGCGTAGACCACGGCAGCGACTATTCCGATTACGGCAATATGCTGATGTATTTCGGGTGCGGGCGCAGCAGCTATTACCTCTCGCACTACAAGAAAATGACCATGGATACATGGGAGGGCGACACCTTCACCGGAACAATGGCAAACGGCACCGTAACCGTGTCCGACGCGCTCCCCGCCGCCAAGGACGGAACGCAGGACATAATCGGAGCGCTCGTCCCCAAGGTAACGGGCGGACTGGCCTATATTTTCAACGGCGAGCTTAAGGATATCAACGGAAGCGTGAAATATCTCAAGGGCGATTATATGAGCGCCGCGGAAATTTACAATATGGACTGGTATGTCTACGGCGTAAGGCTGCTCGGAAACTACCGCCAGCCCGTGACCGACCTTACCGAAAACTCGTTCGAGATACAATACGACTGAAAAAGGAGATAGAACATATGGAACACACTTACAGAACAAAGACCGTCTGCGCGCAGGAGATACATTTCAGGCTTGACGGGAACGTTGTCAGCGATATCGAGTTCATCGGCGGCTGCAACGGCAACCTCAAGGCGATATCCAAGCTGCTCGAGGGAAAAACGGTCGAATATATCGAGCAGACCCTCGCGGGGAACACCTGCGGCAGAAAAAACACCTCCTGCGCCGACCAGCTCGCGCTGGCAGTGAGGGCGGCGTATAACGAGGAAAACTCAAAATAAACTTTAGGGCATCTCTAAAAAAACCGCGGCGACCAACCGCGGTTTTGATTTACCCGTAAAAGTTATTAAGTTACAAGCCCCAAAAGGTTACTTAACACAAAAAAGAAATATAATTTTTATTAGGTTTATACATTGAAATTTCTTTGGATATATGATATAATACTTCTCAGAAACAGCATCGGCTGAATTAACGCTTATTTCAAGGAGAACTGTATGGAAAACAAATTTCTCGGATTGACCCCTCCCATGGGCTGGAATTCATGGAACACCTTTACATGGCAAATTAACGAGGAGCTTATCAAGCAGGCGGCTGACGCCATCGTCGAAAGCGGGCTTAAGGACGCAGGCTACGAATACGTTGTTATCGACGACTGCTGGAGCGAAAAGCAGCGCGACGAAAACGGCAGACTCGTCCCCGACCACCGGAAATTCCCCAATGGCATGAAGGCTGTCGCGGACTACGTTCACTCCAAGGGGCTGAAATTCGGCATGTACTCCTGCGCGGGCACACATACCTGCGGCGGACATCCCGGAAGCTTCGAGCACGAATTTGTCGACGCGGCGACATTCGCGGAATGGGGCGTTGACTACCTCAAGTACGACTACTGCTACAAGCCCGACCATATCCCGGGCGAGGTACTGTACAAGAGAATGTCCCTCGCGCTGCGCAACTGCGGCAGGGATATAATGTTCTCCGCCTGCAACTGGGGCAACGACGACGTTTATAAGTGGATAAGAGAAAGCGGCGCTCACCTCTTCCGCTCCACAGGCGATATTCAGGACAGCTGGGAGTCCATAAAGCGCCTTGCGCTCTCTCAGATAGGAAACGAGTGCTACGGCGGAAACTACTGCCACAACGATATTGATATGCTCGTCGTAGGTATGCACGGCGGCAGCAACAACGAATGGATAAACGCTTCTACCGACGGCGGCGTAAACGTTATCGCCGACAGCGCGTCCTCCGCTGCGCCCGCTAAAATAGGCGGCTGCACCGACACCGAGTACAAGACCCACTTCTCCCTCTGGGCTATTATGAACAGCCCGCTGATGATAGGCTGCGATATCAGAAACATGACCCCCGCAACTAAGGAAATACTCACCAACAAGGACGTTATCGCCATAAATCAGGACATCGAATGCCGCGGCGCATACTGCATCAAGCAGTGGAACAACCCCGAAAACGTGTTCTCTCTGGTTAAGCTGATGTCCGACGGCAGCTACGCTATCGGTATGTTCAACTTCGGCGACCGCGACGGCGAGATGTCGCTCCAGTTCTGGGATATCGGACTTCCCTATGCAAGCGGAAAAGGCTTCGAGATATACGACTGCTGGAAGCACGAAAACCTCGGAAAATTTTCCGAACGCTTTGTGACCACCGTTGCCCCGCATGACTGCATGGTGCTAAGAGCGCGCCTTGTCGACATGAAGTAATTCAAAATGGCAAACTGGAAGACCTGCAAGGAATGCGGCGCGCCGCTCGGCTCGGACGACATCGCGATAAATCAGAAGCTGATATCCCGCAATGTTCAGGAGTTTTTCTGCATAGACTGCCTTGCAAATTATTACCGCACTACCTCCGAGGCTATAAGACAACGAATAGAATATTACAGGAAAAGCGGCGAATGTACGCTTTTCCGCTGACCCGAAAGGAAAAAGGGATATGAAAAAGTTCATCTCTGCCGTTCTCGCGGCAGCAATGGCGGTATCTCTCGCCGCCTGCACCAAGTCCTCCGTGGACGAAAGCACTCCGTCGGACAGCTCCGCTTCCGACGCAGTTACCTCCGACAGCAACACAGAGGGCGGCTCCCTCTCCAACCCCGTTAAATTCAACGAGGAGGGCGACATCGACATGGACGCCGCCCTTTCCTATGAAACCGATTTCGACGCGCTCAAAGCGTCGCTCGCGGAAAAAACGGTCGACCTTGATCAGCCCGTTTCCGAAAATGCACGCAAAAATGAAAACACCATGGAGATTTTCAACTACCTGCGCAGCGTTTACGGAAAGCAGATAATATCCTGCCAGCAGCAGAATGACGTAAACAAGGTCTATGAGGACAAGGTGTTTTACCTCGCGTCCAACGACCTGCCCGCTATGAGGGGCTTCGACTTCATTTTCTGCACAGGCTCCTATGAGGACACCAGCATGGTCGACGCAGCGATAGAATGGGGCAGGGACAACGGCGGACTTGTCACCTTTACATGGCACTGGAACGTTCCGCGCGACGTTGACGACAGCTCTAAGGGCTACGCGTTCTATCAGGAGGACATCATAAACTTCGACCCGCTCAACGCGACTACCCCTGGGACAAAGGAATACGAGGTCGCGGTGCATGACATAGACCTCATCGCGAGCCATCTCCAAAAGCTCGAGGAAGCAGGCGTGACCGTTCTGTTCCGCCCGTTCCACGAGGCAAGCGGCTCGTGGTTCTGGTGGGGACTTCAGAACGCGGACAAGAAGCTTATCAAGGACGGGACTTACCCCGAAACCTATCAGCGCCTGTGGTACATGATGTTCGACCGTCTTGAAAACTACCACAAGCTGTCTAATATTATCTGGGTATGGAACGGACAAAGCAAATACACCACCGTTGACCCCAACACCTACGATATCGCGGGCATAGACTACTACGCCGATTCGCTCGACCACTCGCCCCTTTCGGCAAGATACGACGAGCTTAAGAGCTACACCTACGAGGGCAAAATGCTCGCGCTCTCCGAGGCGGGCTATATCCCCGACCCCGACCAATGCAAGGAGGAGGGCGTAATGTGGCTCTACTACATGATTTGGAACGGCGACTTCATCTATGAGGGCGCTGGCGGAACAGCGCTCACCGACATGACGGGAACTCCCCACGCGAACCCCGAGCGCATAACCGAGGAGCTTATCCGGCAGTATTTCGCAAGCGACAACCTCATAACATGGAACAAGCTGCCGCAGTTCCGCTCGTCGACTCATGAGCTTCCCGAAACGATTAGAGTATGGGATTATTTCAGAACGCAGTCATGACCTCCGGCATATTATCTGACAAAAAACAGTAAAACAGTCGGCTCCCGATATCTGTTCGGGAGCCGATTTACTGTACATGCGTTGACTTGCGGAAATTTTTATGCTATAATTATCAGCAGCAGCGGCTCTACGCTCCGCAGATACGGCAAATTCTACGCTCCGTGTGTGTTCTTTGGGCTGTTCATCATGTACAATACAGGCAGGAAGGAGGAAACCCGATGGATCAGATAAAAATCGGCAGATTTATCGCCGAGGCAAGAAAATCCCGCGGCATTACTCAAAGGCAGCTCGCCGACGAGCTGTCCGTCAGCGACAAGACCATTTCCAAATGGGAATGCGGAAAAGGACTTCCGGAGGTTTCTCTCATGCTGCCTTTATGCGGCGCATTGAACATTACTGTCAATGAGCTGCTTACGGGCGAGAGGCTCTCCGAAGCCGATTATCGGAAGAAAGCGGAGGAAAATATGATGGAGCTTATGGAAGAAAACAGAGAGAACAAGAAGAGAATGGCGCTGTCCGTTATCTGCGGCATTATTACTATTATCGCGGTGTTATCGCTCATAGTCATCGCGGCGTTTATAGAAATGCACGCTGCGCTGCGAATTGCGATCATCGTTTTCGCGGTACTTACTGCCGCGGCGGGAATAGGCGCCGCCTGCGTCCTTGAGGTTAAAGCAGGCTATTTTGAATGCCCGCACTGCAAGGCGCTTTTCGTCCCGACCACAGGCGAATACGTCAAGGGATTCCACACCTTGACAAGGCGCAGGCTTACCTGCCCGGAATGCGGAAAAACAAGTATGTGCAGACACCGCATTGTAAGATGACCAAAAAACGACCCGAGAAGAACTTCTTCTCGGGTCGTTTTTTATGTACGCGGGAGATTGCGCGGTCTGCGCTTGTATCTCGCCTTGTCCGAATACATCAGCTTGTCGGCAAGCTCAAGAAGCGAGTCTATGCTGTCCACGCCCTTGAGCGGGGAACAGAACAGCCCGAAGCTTACCTTGACCGTAAACGGATTTCCCGAAGCCTCGTTGAGCGCCTCGAGCGCGCTTACAAACCTGTTTTTGTACAGCTCACCCTGTTTCTCCGCGTCGCCGTCGCAGACCTTTGCGACAACAAATTCGTCGCCGCCGAAGCGGGAGCATATGATGTCCCCGTCGCCCGCCGCAGCTTCCGTCAGCGCCCGCGAGGTTATCATAAGAGCCTCGTCGCCCGCCGAATGACCGAATTGGTCATTGATGCCTTTCATATCGTTTAGGTCGGCGGAAACGATGAAAATATCCTTTTCGTCGCTGACATTATCCATACAGCCCGCAAAGTTGTCGTAAAAGCCGTAGCGGTTGTATATCCCCGTAAGCTGGTCGTGCGAGAACAGGAAGCTCAGCCTGCGATTAAGCACAGAAAGGTGCTCGTGCATACGCATCATTTCAATGCAGCGGTTGAGCGTGGTAAGAAATACGCACAGCCTGTCGTTGTGCTTTTCCTGCCAGACAAACGGCGTAACATAATATCCGATAACGCTGTTCTGAAAATGAACGGGAAGCACAAAAAGCGTCCGCGTCTTGCCCTCGAACGCGCTGTCGAGGTCGGGCAGAAGCAGCTCCGAGGAAAACTCTGTTCCCTCTTTCTGAGAGCCGTTTTCAAGCTTGCTGCTGAAAACCACCATTTCCTGCGGATAGTTTGTCTTGGCAATAGCGCCGGATTCGGAATTTCCGTTAAGATAATCCACTACCGCCTTTGTTACGCACAGCGCCGAGCCGTCAAAGCCATATTTCCCCAATACCTTGCGGACATTTTCCGGAGTAGGATTTGCAGCTATCTTGTTTTCCATGCCGTCGATATGCTCCTCGAAAACCCGGAACTCCGTGAAATTGCGGATATAGTCGGCAAGGATCTTGTTTTTCTCCGCGCCGCTCTGCCTGCCGCAGCCGCAGCTTTCCGAGAAAACGGGGTCATACGAAACATATGTGTCATACGGCTCCGATGAGCGCCCCGATGTTATTTCATTCAGCATATCCATGAGCGCGTCCGCGACCTTATCGCTGTCGCATACGGCAGTGCAGAGGCGCGGGTCGTGATACCGCTCCATCTCAATACCGTCAAAGCCTGTCACAATAACGTCGTCGGGCACCTTGCAGCCATGCTCGGCAAGCTTCGCGCAGACCGCCATCGCCATCGTGTCGTTGCAGCACACGAATGCGTCGGGAAGCGGCTCGCCGCTCGCGAAAAATGCGTCCATAGCCTCGTAGGTAGGCTGATCCCAGAAATAACCGTAAAGGATATCGCTGTCGTTAAGCGTCAGCCCGTGCCGCTTCATTACCTCGGCGCAGCAGTTGACCCTTGTAAGCGAAAAATCATTGTCGGGGAAGCCTGCCATGACCTTTATGCGCTTGCAGCCGTGAACGCTGATTATGTGCTCGACGATCTCGCTGAACGCCTCGCCGAAGCCAAGCTCGCAGAAATATGTGCCCTCCACTCTTTCCGTAACGGAAATAACAGGCGTGTCGTGGGCGCGGCAGCGGTTCACTATCTCTTCCACAACATCGCTGTTGCGGATACTCGTAGGCAGCACCAGCAGCGCGTCCAGCATATCGCAGTTGAAAACATCAAAAACAGAGCTTGCTCCGTGGTCGCTGCTGTTAAAAAAATACAGGTCGCTGAAGCATTGATAGACGATCATACGGTATTCCCCGCTGCTCTCCACCTTAAGAGCAAGCGAATCTATCATTTCCTTGACAGGCTCCTTATGGAATGTTGTGCAGCAGACGCCAATGGTTTTCAGTTTTTTCATAAGACGAGCATTACCCCCCTTCCCTTTTTATATCTGCAGCGGCAAGCCGTAAAATTATCTGAACCCGTAAAGCTGGACCTGCTCGAAGCCGTCCAGCAGCTCGTTAGACATCTTGAACGCGGTGTCAACTCCGCGTGCAACGCATTCGATAGGTTTGTCGGCAACATAGCAGGGCGCGCCGACATTGTCCGCGATAAGCTCCGCAAGCCCGCCGAGCATCGCTCCGCCGCCTGTGAGCATTATCCCGTTGGAGAGGATATCGCCGACCAGCTCGGGCGGGGTGGACTCGAGAACGAGCTTGACCTGCTCGACGATCTCCATGGCGTTGTCGTGGAGCGCTTCGTAAATATCGAGATCGGTTATTTCTATGCTCTCGGGCAGACCTCTGAGCAGGTGTCTGCCACGGATAGTCATTTTCTTTTCTCCCGTGGCGTTAAAGACGTTGCCTATCTCCATTTTTGCCTTTTCGGCAGTCTTTTCGCCGATGAGGATCTTGTATTTCTGTGTTATATGTCGGATTATCGCCGCGTCGAACTTATTTCCCGCCATTTTTATGGAGCGCGACTGAACTATGCCGTTGAAAGAAACGATCGCCACGTCAGCCGTGCCGCCGCCGATATCAACAACCATAGTGCCGTTCGGCTTTGAAATGTCAACTCCCGCGCCGATAAGCGCCGCGATAGGCTCCTCGATAAGGAACACCTTTCTCGCGCCTGCGGACAGCGCCGCCTCGACAACTGCCCTGCGCTCAACGTCGGTGACGGAGCTGGGCACGCAGAGAACGACCCTCGGCTTTACCATAAAGCCGCCGTTTACCTTGTGGATAAACTCCCTTATCATCGCCTGCGTCATATCGTTGTCGGAAATTACGCCGTCCTTGAGCGGGCGCACCGCAACGATATATTCGGGCGTTCTTCCTATCATTCTGTATGCTTCCGCGCCGACCGCAACGACTGCCTTCTTTTTCTTGTCATAT
>CAMEPN010000043.1 GCA_945931735.1 uncultured Clostridia bacterium | reverse complement strand
TCGCGCTTTTGGGGCAGCAGTGCAAACATCATGTTTGCACCCTTTTCCCTACGGTTTTCCCCTCGCGCTCCTCTTCCCCTTTCCCTTTGTCGATTTTTCTTTGTCCCTTTTGACTTAAAGGTGGCTCTCGCTCCGCGAATTATAGTATATGCTTTCCATAGGCTCCCATAGGCACTCTCAACATTAAATGCTGTCACACTTTATATGCGCTCGATTTGGCGGCGGGGTGCGTTGAGCGCGGGGTTTGGGTATAGGTAATAACATATGAAAAACGTAAAAAACGGGACTGTTTTGGACAGCCCTGTCAGCTTGTCGAAAAAGTCATAACGGCTAAAAAATTAAAGAAACTGTGGGGGAAAAACTCTTGTTTTTCCCCCACACCCCCTTTAGCGCTTTTGAACGCGAAAATGGCGCTTCCGCGCCGAGTGGCGGGGGCTCCGCCCCCACACCCCCGCTTCCTTTGGTACCCAAAGGAAGCGAAAGTCAATTTGCTTCGCAAGACTTTTTCGACAGACTCAGGCGGCACAAAGCCGCCAATGACCGAACGAACGTTTTTTCAGAATTTCTCCCGAACGCCCGTGATGTCCTTTATGACCTCGCCCGCGATCATCAGCCCGACTGCCGGGGGAACGAACGCGCTGCTCCCGGGTACCTGATTTCTCGCGGTGCATTTGTGTACCGTCCCGGGAGGGCAGACGCAGTGCGACTTGCAGCTTATCTCCTCGTTCTCCGCGGGGACAATAGGCTTTTCCTTTGAATAAACCACCTTGAGCGACTTCACACCGCGCTTTTTCAGTTCATAGCGCATCACCCTCGCAAGTGGGCAGACCGATGTGTCGAATATATCCGCGACGCGGAACGCCGTCGGGTCGAGCTTGTTCCCCGCGCCCATTGAGGATATAACGGGCGTTCCCGCCGCTTTTGCCTGCATGATAAGCCCTATTTTACCTGTCACCGTGTCGATAGCGTCGACAACGTAATCGTATTTTGTAAAGTCGAACCTATCCGCCGTTTCGGGGGTGTAGAACACCTTGTAGGTCGTTATCGCCGCGTCGGGGTTTATCTCGTGCAGCCGCTCCTCCGCGACGTCCACCTTATACCTGCCGACAGTCTTTCGCGTGGCGAAAAGCTGGCGGTTGATATTCGTTAAGCACACCCTGTCGTCGTCGATAAGGTCGAGCGCGCCAACGCCGCTGCGCACCAGCGCCTCGGCGGTGTAGCTGCCTACTCCCCCAACGCCGAAAACAGCCACCCTCGCGGCGGCAAGCTTTTCCATAGCCTCTTTTCCTAAAAGAAGCTCCGTCCTTGAAAACTGATTTAACATATCCTGCCCTCACACCGTATAAAAGCTCTGCCCGTCGGCGGTGAATTTTACGTTTATCCCCCGCGCGGAGAGAAATTCCATGATAAACCTGCGCAGCTCTTCGCTGTCGGCGTCGACCGAAAACGACTGCCCGCCGCAGCTGTCGTGCGCGTGTATTTCTGCGGAAAACCGCTCCTTTGCCTGCTTTTTAAGCTCCGCGATATCCGCGAGCGAAATAATTTCCTTAGCCATAGCCGCTCCTTTGCCTACTTTTTTAATATGCAATAATAGGATACTACAAATGTCCCGTTTTGTCAAGTGCATTCGTATATATTATCCCGCGGGAATAAAATATATAACCGACGCGTAACACACAAAACGGCGCTGTAATTTTCAGCGCCGCAGCTTGTCGAAAAAGTCAATTTTGCCTGCGAAGCAGGCTTTTGAAATCAGTTTTTTGCCACGGGTTTCCCGGGGCAAAAAACACTTCTATCCGCACAACTGTGCGAACTGGCGGCAAAGCCGCCAGTGAGTGCGGGCAGTGCGGATGTTCGGCGGAAAAGCCCCTTTAGGGGCTTTTTCGCCGGTCTGCGGCGCTGTAATTTTCAGCGCCGTTTAATATAATAAAGTGTCACGAATACACTTCCGCCCTCCCCTGCCGGTCATTTCGGACGAGGCGGTGTTCTGCGGAGGGCACAATTCCGTTCGGGGCTTATTCGTCAGCCATGCGGTAGCCTACGCCGACTTCGGTTAGGATATACCTCGGCTCGGCAGGGCGCTTTTCGATCTTCCTGCGGATATTCGCCATATTTACGCGAAGTATCTGATTGTCGTTCTTGGCGTTCGGGCCCCATAGCTGCTGGATTATGTAGTCGTATGTCAGCACGCGTCCCGCATATTTCCCGAGCAGAGCGACAAGCTTGTATTCGTTCTGCGTCAGCTCGGCGTCCCGCCCCTCGATCGTGACGCGGCATTTTCCGTAATCTATAACAAGATCCCCGACGGTAAATCGGCTGTCCGGCGTTATTTTCGGGTTAGAGCCTTCTCCCGCCGAATGGCGCAGCGCGACCTTTATCCTCGCAAGCAGCTCGGAAGTGCCGAACGGCTTTGAAATATAATCGTCAGCGCCCATGTCCAGCGCCGACACCTTGTCGCTTTCGTCGCCGCGCGCCGACACCACAATAACAGGCATTGACGACCACTTTCTCAGTTCCTTGACTATCTCCATTCCGTCCATATCGGGCAGACCAAGGTCAAGCAGCACAACATCGGGGCAGTGCGAATTTATCAGGGCAATGCCCTCCTTGCCGGTCGCGGCGGTAAGGGTATCATAACCGTTTGCTTCGAGTATAGTCTGCATAAAATAACGTATGCTGCTCTCGTCCTCAATTATAAGCACCTTCTGTTTTACAGTCATTTTCTTTCCCTCCTGTTATTGCTGTTGTTCCAGCGGAAGAGTAAATTCCAGCAGCGCTCCCTTTTGCCCGTTACTTGCTTTCAGCTCGCCGCCGTGGAGCTTAATAACGCTCCTGCACAGCGACAGCCCGATGCCCAAGCACCGCCTTCCGTCCGCGACCTTGACCTCGGGCTTATAAAACAATCCGTCGAAAAGATGCTCGAGCTCGTCCGAACCGAAGCCGCAGCCGTTGTCCTCAAAAGAGAAAACCGCATTTTCCCCCTCGCGGGAAAGCGATATATTTATTTCCGTGACGCCCTTACCGTGAATAACAGCGTTTTCCAGAATATTTTTCATCACCTGCTCTATAAGCAGCGCGTCCATCGGAACCATTATCAGTTCCCCGGGGACATCTGTGTTTATCGTTATGTCGGGGTGATTGCGGCGGAAGTTCATGACCACCTCGCCTATTACCTCCTCTGCCGCTTCACAGCGTTTGTTGAACGAGGTCTGACCGCTGTCGACGCGGGTTATCGTGAGGATATTATCGAAAATGCGCGTCAGCCACTGCGCCTCGTCGCGGACGTCCTCTATAAGCTTGGTTTTCGTTTCCTCGGGCAGAATATCCTTGTTGTCGAGATACGCAGACGCGGAGCCTGCTATCGTGGTGAGCGGCGTTCTTACGTCATGCGATACCGACCTCAGAAGATCGGCGCGCAGCTTTTCCCGCTCGGCAATCCGTTTAAGCTCTGCCTGCCTGCGCGTTATTGATGTAAGCATACTTATCGTAAGAGAAGCGCATATTGAAATGATAAAGGTCAGAGGATATTTGAGTATGGAATCATTCAGCACATAATACGGCTGTGTAAACGCCCAGTTTACAAGCAGCGTGCCTAAAAGCGAAGCAAACACGCCCCACAGATACCCGTCGGTAAATCTCGCGGTAAACACAACGCCGAGGAGAAAAACAGACGTTGCAAACATATCCTCGTTAGTGACCTTGTTTAAAATAAAACAGACAACCGCTGCCGCCGCCATTATACCCAGCGTCAGCGCAAGGTCCTTAAATGCCTGTTTCACGGAACCTTTCTTCATTGCAGCATTCCTCCGAAGCCAGAAAACATTCCCTTTACAGCAATGCTGAAAACATTATAACACATCATTTAACAAAATGGAATAAATTTTTCGTTAAGATGACAATTTTTGCATGATATTTTTCAGCCTGTCCGAATAAGATTTTTATGATAATTAAACGGAGGTGGCTGCGTTGGAGCTTATATCTATGCTGAACGAAAAGGTTATATGGGGTGTGCCTATGCTTGCGGCAATGCTCTTTACGGGAGGTTATTTCAGCCTTAGGACAGGATTTTTTCAGATACGCCGCTTCGGGCACTGCATGAAGTCAACGCTGTTTTCCTCCTCGGGAAGAAAAAAAGAACACGACGGCTCCGTCAGCCAGTTTCAGGCAATGTGCTCCGCTTTGGCGGCTACGCTCGGTACGGGAAATATCGCCGGTGTTTCCGCGGCGCTTGCAGTGGGTGGCGCGGGCGCGGTGTTCTGGATGTGGGTATCGGCGGTTTTCGGAATGATGACAGGCTATGCGGAGAATGTCCTCGGGATATACTACCGCAGAAAAGAGGGCGGAACATGGCGCGGCGGTGCGATGTGCTATATTCGCGGCGGGCTTTCGGAAAAGCGTTTTGTAAGGCGCCTTGCCGCGCCGCTCGCTTCGCTGTTCGCCGCATTGTGTATGCTCGCGGCGTTCGGAATGGGAAATATGGCACAGATGAACTCCGCGGCGGAAGCGCTTCGTATCAACTTCGGCGTTCCGCAGGCGGTCACGGGAGCAGTCCTTGCGGCTGCCGCAGCGCTGATAATATTCGGCGGGGTAAAACGCATCGCCGCCGTGACGGAAAAGCTGGTGCCGCTCATGTCGGGCTTTTACATCATCGGCGCGCTGTATATCCTCATCGCGAACGCGGAACGTATCCCCTCGGTATTTTCGGCGATATTCGAGGGAGCGTTCGGGCTGGGCGCGGTCGGCGGAGGAATATTCGGCGCGGCGGTAAAGCACGCGGTGTCCGTCGGGTTCAGACGAGGGGTGTTCTCGAACGAAGCGGGGCTTGGGACATCGGTCGCCGCACATTCCGCTTCATCGGTGAGGGAGCCTGTCGTACAAGGAATGTGGAGCATTTTCGAGGTGTTTTTCGATACCATAGTGATGTGCTCGCTGACGGCGTTCGTCCTGCTGGCAAGTCCCTGCCGCGCAATGTCTGCTGAAGAAGCGCTTAATTCCGTAACGGCGGACACGCAGTATTTCTGCCTTTCGGACAGCGAAACGCTGATCACCGACGGGAAAACTCTCCCCGAAACCATAAAATGCCGCACGGCATACGGGGACGCGCTGACCGCCGAAACGGGAGGGATATTCACCTTTTCAAACATAATGACAGTGCGCGGAGTGACGGACGGCGGCGGGAAAATAACAGGCGCGGTCATAGCCCCGCTGGACGGCTCGGGGCTTGCAACCTATGCGTTTTCGCAGACATTTGGCGGCGCGGCGGGAAAGCTGCTTGCCGTCGCAGTGGTGATGTTCGCATTCTCGACCGTTGTCGGGTGGAGCTGGTTCGGCTCGGAAGCGGCGGTGTATCTTTTCGGAGCAAGGGCGGCTGCGCCGTTCAAGGTGATATTCGTAGTGTTTGCGGCGATCGGCGCCTGCGCCGATATGAGCCTTGCGTGGGGGATATCCGACGCGCTGAACGGGCTTATGGCAGTGCCAAATCTGTTCGCGGTGCTCTGCCTTTCGGGAAAGGTGCTGGAGATAACCCGAAATTATTCGGAGCGAGTGTTCCGAGGGAAGAAAATCAAACCAATGCTTTCGGCATTTGAGGATAACTCCGAATAAAAGGTATTTACAAAACGCTTTGCGAATGATATAATATACATAAGAAAAAGGCTCCGAATGTATCCGAAAAAAATCACAAGGAATGAAGACGCAATGACACAGGAAAGACAATGTCCCGCCGCAAAAAAATGCAGCGGGTGCCAGTTATCGAACATGACCTACGAGCGCCAGCTCGAATGGAAGCAGCGGGACGTTGAAGGGCTGCTCGGCGGATACCATGCGGTAAACCCGATCATCCCCATGGACGACCCATACGGATACCGCTGCAAGGTGCAGGCTGTTTTCCGCAGCGATAGGAACGGGCGTATAATTTCGGGCGTGTTCCAGTCGTCGAGGAACGGCATCGTAGGCATCGAAAGGTGCATGATAAATCACCCCCGCGCCGACGAGATAATCGTGGGTATACGGGAGCTGCTGCGCTCGTTCGGGATAAAGCCGTGGAACGTGGGAACGGAGCGCGGGTTTCTCAAGCACGTCCTTATCCGTATCGGAAAAAAGACGGGAGAGATACTTGTGACGCTTGTCGGCAGCAGCACGATGTTCCCGAAAAAGCGGGATTTCACTGCCGCGCTTGTCAAGAAATTCCCCGACATAACCTCGATAACGTTTTCGGTCAACACCGATCCCGATATGCTGCTTCTCGGTCAGCATATCGAGGTGCTGTACGGCGACGGGTATATTACCGACGAGATATGCGGGAAGAAATTCCGCATTTCGCCGCAGTCGTTCTATCAGGTCAACCCCGAGCAGGCGGAGCGGCTTTATGAATACGCCGTGAACGCCGCGCGGCTGACTTCAAACGATAATATTCTCGACGCGTACAGCGGCACCGGCACGATAGGGATAATCGCCTCCGACAAGGTGAACAGCGTACAGGGCATTGAATACAACGCAGCCGCTGTCCGCGACGCGGTGAAGAACTGCAAGCTAAACGGCATAACGAAACGCGTGTCGTTCAACCGCGGCGACGCCGGAGAATACCTCCGCGACCGCGCCGCTCACAAGGTGCATTTCGACGCGGTATTCATGGATCCCGCCCGCGCGGGCGCGGACAGGAAATTCCTGCGTGCGCTGTGCGCTATCCGCCCCGAGAGGATAGTTTATGTATCCTGCAACCCCGCAACTCTCGCCCGCGACTTAAAGACCCTTTCGGCGGATTATAAGGTCGAGGACATTCAGCCGTTTGATATGTTCCCGTTTACGCGGCACGTCGAAATAGTTGTGACCATGTCATGCAATAAACTCAATTAATGGTATAACACTCAGCCTATTTTTTAGGAGATAAATATGACTAGAAACTACGGAATAGATCTATTGCGACTTGTTCTGATGTTTATGGTATGCATTCTTCACACACTTTTGCAAGGCGGAATAATCAACGCCTGCGAATTCGGAACACCCGAGCACTATATTTACTTATTTTTGGAAATCTTGTGCTATTGCGCCGTAGACGGATTTGCGCTCATAAGCGGATATACTGCATCGGACAAGCCCCAGAATTACTCAAAGATAGTTGATATGTGGTTTCAGGTATTCTTTTACTCATTCGTAATAACCCTGCTCGCTTATATAGTATCTCCAAGCGATAATTTGCTCTTCCTTTTGATCGAGTGTGCATTTCCTGTCACAAACTGTGCTTTCTGGTATTTTACAGCTTATTTTGCTCTTTTCTTTGTCAGACCTGCCCTAAACAAATTTATCTTTTCTATTGACACGGAAACAGCAAAAAAAGCTTTAATTATAATTATAGCATTGTTTTCAGTAATGAGCACCTTTGCCGACCCGTTCAATCTGAACTCAGGATATTCAGCGCTATGGCTTTTTGTTCTTTACACTGTCGGCGCACTTGCAAAGCGCGTAGGTCTGTTTGAGAGCCAAAAATCACCGGCGCTTGTTATGTGGTGGATCGGATGCATTGCATTCACATGGCTGATTCAATTTATTATAGGCAGCAGAAATTTGATCATAAGCTATCTTTCACCCACGATCCTCTTCAGCGGACTGTTTATGGTAGTTCTTTTTTCCAGATTCCGCCCTAACGGAAAAGTGATCAGCAAGCTATCGCCTCTGGCGTTCGGAATATATTTGTTCCATTTGAACAAGGTAATATGGGTCAGAATAATCAAAGACGCCTTCGCGTTTGTTGCGTCAATGAATATCATCATCGGAGTCATTTGTGTTTTTGGTATTGCGGCTGTGATTTTCCTTTCGGGAATGATTGTAGAGATCATCAGGACATTATTTGCCCGATTATTAAGAATACACCTTTTAAGCGAAAAGATCGTCGGAGTTGTTCAGCAATTTATTTCACGAATTGCCGCAGCAATAAAATAATGAAAGCTTTTTTATGCTCAACAAAAAAGCATAACATTCCGATAGTGCCACGCCGAGTGCGTGGTTTCGATGTCGCTTAATAACAATAACACGCCCGAAGCGACGGTATAACAGGTACAGTGTCAATATAAATCAAGACAGAAAAGCAATTGTTTGCGAACGTTTTTTGTGCAAAATCACCTTTGACTTAACATTTGATTTATTCTGACGCGGAGGTCTGCGTATATACATTCTCACCGGACCTCCCCGCATTGCAGTCAACAATCATCAGGAGGAAAAACAATGAACAAAAATGACTACATCATCCGTTTGGAAAGAAAAGACGAATACCGCGAGGTCGAAAACCTCGTAAGAGAATCATTCTGGAACGTATACCGCCCGGGCTGTTTGGAGCATTTTGTGCTCAATCAGCTCAGAAACGACGCGGCGTTTGTGCGCGAGCTGGACTTTGTAATGGAAAAGGACGGCGAGCTTATCGGGCAAAATATGTTTATGCGGGCGGTCATTAAAGCCGATGACGGCAGAACTGTCCCGATCTTGGCAATGGGTCCGATTTGCATTACGCCGCGGTTAAAGCGCCGGGGCTACGGCAAGAAGCTGCTGGATTTCTCGCTGGAGAAAGCGGCTGAACTGGGCGCGGGAGCTGTTTGCATTGAGGGAAATATTGATTTCTACGGTAAAAGCGGATTTGACTACGCCGGTGCTTTCGGGATAAGATATCATGGCGTTCCCGAAGGCGAGGACGCGCCGTTTTTCCTGTGTAAGGAGCTTAAAGCGGGGTATCTTGACGGCATAACGGGCGTCTACACCCCGCCGCAGGGATATTTCGTTGACGAAGCGGCGGCAGAGGAGTTCGACAAGGGCTTTCCGCACAAAGAAAAACTCAAGCTCCCGGGACAGCTTTTCTGAACGGATAATTTGAGCGAAAGCTCATAAAAAGGCTCCCTGCTGTCGGCAGATCACCGA
>CAMEPN010000042.1 GCA_945931735.1 uncultured Clostridia bacterium | reverse complement strand
AGTAATAGCTCATTTGTTATCCACCTTCCGTTTCGTCGGTATTGTCCGTTTTTTCGGGGGCATTCTCCGCGGCGACCGCCTTGACCTTTATAACATTTTCCGCGGCGGGCGCGGGTGCGCTCTCGCCGAGCTTTTCCAGACGGTGCGCCGTGAACCGCCAGATTATTAATGCAATAAGGATATCGCAGATAAACTGAATGCTGAAATAAGACACCTCGCGCACCAGCATAGCCTGCTGTATATAATACGAAACCTCGATAAGCGCGAGCAGGACGGGTATCCTTATAAGCGTCGCTGCGTCGGCAAGGATAACGTAATACCGCTGCGCCGTCTTTTTGTCCAGCGTGATGTTTTTCGGCTCCTTGTGGGAAATCAGCACGAAAATCACCGTAAGCGCCGTAAACGCGAACGCGATAATTACGGGTATCAGCGCGAAATATTTGTTCCTTTGCAGCGCGTCAAGCTCGCTGCTATGCACCGCCGCATAGCTGTATATCGTGTCGCAGTCGTCGAAAAACGAGAACGCCGTCCTTGCCAGCACGAACAATATGATCGCCGAAGCCGCGTCCGCTATCGCGCGGGGTATCGAATAGGTCTTTTTGACAGGATATCTGCCTATCTTCATTGAAAAATCCTTTCAGAGTGCCGTGGTCAAATCTTGGTAATATCAACAAGCTCGATGTCGTTCACGGTCTTTTTCATCTCGAGCGTGTCGAGCAGCGCGTTCGCCGTGTCTATCGCGGTGAGGCAGACGATAGAGCGCTCTACCGCCTTGCGGCGCATTCTTACGCTGTCGAGCGAGGGCTTTCTGCCCGTTTCGGAGGTGGAGATAACGTAATTTATCTCGCCGCTCTCGAGCAGGGAGATAACGTTCGGCTCCTTGTATTCGTGGATACGGTAAACGTGGTTTGCCGCGATCATGTTGCGGTTGAGAACGGAGGCAGTTCCGCCCGTCGCGTATATCGTGAACCCGAGCGCTTCAAAGCGGCTCGCTATCTCAATAACATCGTTCTTGTCCCCGTCCTTTACGGAGATGAGCACGCCGCCCTTGTCGTAGAACTTGTACCCCGCCGCAACAAGGCCCTTTAACAGCGCCTCGCTGAACGTTTTCGCGATGCCGAGGCATTCGCCGGTGGACTTCATCTCGGGGCCGAGCTGATTGTCGACGTCGTGGAGCTTCTCGAACGAGAACACGGGAACCTTTACAGCGACATAATCCGCCGCAGGGTAAAGCCCGCTCTTGTAGCCCATGTCCTTGAGCTTCTTCCCGAGAATTATCTTTGTCGCAAGGTCAACCATCGGAACGCCCGTTACCTTGCTGATATAAGGCACTGTTCTGGAAGAACGCGGGTTCACCTCGATGACATATACCTCATGATTATAAACAACGTACTGAATGTTGACAAGACCGATAACGTGCAGCGCCTTTGCGAGTTTTTCGGTGTAGTCGATGATAACGCGCTTGATGTGCTCGGTGAGGTTCTGGCATGGGTAAATGGAGATAGAGTCGCCCGAGTGGATACCCGCACGCTCGACGTGCTCCATAATGCCCGGGATAACGAAATCCTCGCCGTCGCAGATAGCGTCGACCTCGACCTCTGTTCCCATCATATACTTATCAATAAGCACGGGGTTTTCAAGCTGCGTTGCGGTGATTATCTCCATATACTCCGTAACGTCGCTGTCGCCGTGCGCGATTATCATGTTCTGACCGCCGAGGACGTAGCTCGGGCGGAGCAGCACGGGGTAGCCAAGCTCGTTCGCCGCCTTGAGCGCCTGCTCGGTGGTGAACACCGTTTCTCCCTTCGGGCGCGGTATTCCGCACTTCTCGAGCAGCTCGTCGAAAAGCTCTCTGTCCTCCGCCGCGTCGATGTCCGCAGCCTGTGTGCCGAGAATGCGAACGCCAAGCTCGGTGAGGTGCTTTGTCAGCTTTATCGCGGTCTGACCGCCGAACTGAACCACGCAGCCGTAGGGCTTCTCGGTCGCGATAAGCGCCTCGACGTCCTCGCGGGTCAGCGGGTCGAAATAAAGCCGGTCGCCCGTGTCGAAGTCGGTGGATACCGTTTCGGGGTTATTGTTGCAGATGATTGCCTCGCAGCCCTCTTCCTTCAATGTCCATACGCAGTGTACTGAGCAGTAATCGAACTCGATGCCCTGACCGATACGGATAGGACCGGAGCCGAATACGATGACCTTTTTCTTGTCGGTCGGGTGCTGCTCGATGAACTCCGCAGCCTCGTTTTCGCAGTCGAAAGTGTTGTAGAAATAAGGGGTGTCAGCAGAGAACTCCGCCGCGCAGGTGTCGACCATTTTATAAACGGCAAGGCGGTGTTCGGGGCACTTCTGACCTGAAATGCGCTCGATAGTGCTGTCGAGGTAGCAGTACTTCTTCGCCATGTCGTATTTTTCCTGCGTAAGCTCGCCCTCGGCAAGCCACTTTTCAAGCTGAACAAGATTATTCAGCTTGCTTATGAACCACTTGTCTATCTTAGTGATATCATGGATAGTGTCAACGGAAATTCCGCGCTTTAACGCCTCGAAAACGCAGAATGAGCGGTCAACGTCGACATCCTCCAGCTTTTTGAGCACTTCCTCGTCGGACAGCTTTGTGAACGCCTTTTTGGTGAGCGTGTCCATGCCAAGCTCGATAGAGCGCACCGCTTTCATCATGCCCGCCTCAAAGCTGGGCGCGATAGCCATTATCTCGCCGGTAGCCTTCATCTGCGTGCCGAGCGTCTTTTTCGCGTAAACGAACTTATCGAACGGCCACTTCGGGAACTTTACAACGAGGTAGTCCAGCGCAGGCTCGAAGCAGGCGTAGGTCTTGCCCGTTACCTGATTGATTATCTCGTCGAGGGTATAGCCTACGGCAATTCTCGCCGCTACCTTTGCGATAGGATAGCCCGTCGCCTTTGAAGCAAGCGCGGAGGAGCGGGAAACTCTCGGGTTGACCTCAATAACGGCGTAGTCGAAGCTGTCGGGCTTGAGCGCGAACTGGCAGTTGCAGCCGCCCTCTACCTTGAGCGCCTGAATGATGTCCAGCGCCGCGGTACGGAGCATCTGATACTCCTTATCCGCGAGGGTGACGCAGGGAGCGACAACTATGGAGTCGCCCGTGTGAACGCCGACGGGGTCGAAGTTCTCCATGGAGCAGACGGTGATAACGTTGCCCTTGCGGTCGCGCATTACCTCGAACTCGATCTCCTTCCAGCCCGAAATGCACTTCTCGACAAGTATCTGCGTGATAGGCGAAAGGCGCAGACCGTTCGTCGCGATCTCATGCAGTTCCTCGGGAGTCGCCGCGATGCCGCCGCCCGTTCCGCCGAGCGTGAATGCGGGGCGGACGATAACGGGATAGCTTATCTCCTCCGCGAACGCCATGGCGTCCTCTACCGTTTCAACGACCTTTGAGGGAATACAGGGCTGACCTATCTCCTCCATGGTGTCCTTGAACGCCTGTCTGTCCTCCGCCTTGTGAATAGTTTCGGGGTTGGAGCCGAGCAGCTTTACGTTGTGGCTCTCGAGGAAGCCCTCCTCCGCGAGCTGCATACACAGCGTGAGCGCGGTCTGTCCGCCGAGGTTGGAGAGCACGCTGTCGGGCTTCTCTATCTCGATAACGCGCTTAACGACGTCGAGGGTGAGCGGCTCGATATATATTTTGTCCGCCATATGCTTGTCGGTCATTATCGTCGCGGGGTTGGAGTTGATAAGAACGACCTCAAGCCCCTCCTGCTTCAGCGCGCGGCACGCCTGAGTGCCCGCATAGTCAAACTCGGCAGCCTGTCCGATAACGATAGGACCCGAGCCTATGACAAGTACCTTTTTTATATCACTTCTTAACGGCATTACTTTCTCTCCTCCATAAGCTTGATGAAACGGTCGAACAGGTACGCGGTGTCCTTAGGGCCGCCGCACGCCTCGGGGTGGAACTGCACAGTGAACGCGGGCGCGTTGGTATAGCGCACGCCCTCGCAGGTGCCGTCGTTTCCGTTTATGTGGCTGACAACGCCCGCTTCTGCGGGTACGCTGTCGCTTACCACGGCGTAGCCATGGTTCTGTGAGGTGATGAATGTTCTGTCGATGTCAAGATCCTTTACGGGCTGGTTTCCGCCGCGGTGGCCGTATTTCAGCTTTTCCGTCCTTGCGCCGTTCGCAAGCGCGAGAAGCTGATGTCCGAGGCAGATGCCGAACGTGGGTATCTGTGCGGGAATAAGCTCGCGCAGCGTGTTTATGGAAACAACGTTGTCGGCGGGGTCGCCGGGGCCGTTCGAGAGCATTATCCCGTCGGGGTTAAGCGCTTTTATCTCCTCCGCAGTCGCGTTGTACGGCATTACGGTGACATTGCAGCCACGCTTAACAAGCTCGCGGCGGATATTGAACTTATACCCGTAATCCATAAGAACGACGTTGAATTTCGCGTTCTCCGCGTGGTAAAATTCCTTTTCCTTTACGCTTACCTTGGGGACTACCTCGCCGACCTTGTATGCGCGTATCTCTTCGAGCAGCGCGTCCTTGTCGTATTCGCCGCAGACGATCGCGCCGTTCATTACGCCGCTCTCGCGGATAATCCTTGTAAGGCGTCTGGTGTCAATGTCATAGATACCGATTATCCCCAAGCCCTTAAGGTAGCTGTCAAGGTCGCCCTCGCAGCGGAAGTTTGACGGCTCCTCGCAGTGCTCGCGGACGATATATCCGCTTACAACGCTGCCCTTTGACTCGGGGTCGATATCGTTCACGCCGTAGTTTCCGATAAGCGGGAATGTCTGCGTAACTATCTGCCCGCAGTAGCTCGGGTCGGTCAGCGTTTCCTGATAGCCCGTCATGGCGGTGGTGAAAACTATCTCGCCGATAACTCTGCCCTCCGCGCCGAAGCTTCTCCCCTCAAAGACCGTTCCGTCCGCAAGGATAAGGCTCGCTTTCTTGTTGTTCTCAAAAATCATTTTTTATCCTCCGAGAAAAATCTACGCTGTTTCCCTTATATATTGTTATTTTTTCTGTCTGTGTATTACTTGTTTATGCTTATTTTGCCGACTACCGACATGATGTCGTCGCGCATACGGATAGCCTCGCGCCTTGCCGCCTCGGCATACTGACGCTCGTCGCACTTTTCCTTCTGATAAGCGCACATAATGCCGCGCGAGCTGTTTACTATGCCGCCGAGTCCGTTCTTATCGAACGCGCCCGCGATGTCCTTTGCGCCCGCGCCCTGCGCGCCGTAGCCGGGGATAAGGAAGAACGTGGTCGGGAGCTTTTCTCTGAGTTCCGTCAGCATTGCGGGATAGGTCGCGCCGACAACTGCGCCGACGCCGCTGTATCCGTAAACGCCGGGCAGCTCCCTGCCCCAGTTCTCGCACATATGCCCCATTACCTCATATATAGGCATTCCGTCGATAAGCTTGTCCTGAAGCTCGCCGCTGGAGGGGTTGGAGGTCTTTGCGAGGACGAAGATACCCTTGTCGTTCTCGCGGCAGATGTTCAGCAGGGGCTTAATGCCGTCGCTGCCGAGGTATCCGTTGACGGTGAGCGCGTCGCCGAGGAACGGCTCGAACTCCGCAGAGCCGACCTTAACCTTTCCGAGGTGAGCCGCAGCGTATGCTTCCATGGTGGTTCCGATATCGTTGCGCTTTCCGTCGGTGATAACGTACATACCCTTGCTTCGCGCATATTCCTGCGTTTTGTAGAGGGTCTTTACGCCCGCGGGGCCGTACATTTCGTAATACGCCGCCTGCGGCTTTATCGCGGGAACGATGTCGTACAGCGCGTCGATAAGTCCCTTATTGAACTCAAGCAGCGCCTTTGCCGCGCCCTTGAGCGTTTCGCCGTACTTGTCGAAGCATTTCTCCTTGATGTATTCGGGGACATAGTCAAGCTTGGGGTCAAGTCCCGCAACGGTGGGGTTCTGGGTCTGTTCGATCTTCTCGATAAGTCTGTCAAGTGACATTTTGTTAATTCCTTTCCGTATCCTCATAAACGACGTTTCCGCCGACTATCGTGTATTTAACCCTGCCCTTGAGGGTCATGCCCTTAAAGCAGGTGTTTTTTGACTTTGAATGGAGCTTTGCGGGGTCTACGACCCATTCCTCGTTCGGGTCGAATATCGTGATATCGGCGATACTGCCCTCGTTAAGGGTTCCGCCGTCGATACCGAGTATCTTGCGCGGATTTACGCACATAAGGCTTACTATCCTGCGCAGGCTGACCTTTCCGGTATGATAAAGCGCGGTCAGCGTCGCGGCGAGCGAGGTTTCAAGCCCTACAACGCCGTTCGGCGCTTTCTCGAAGTCCGCCTTTTCCTCGGCGGAATGCGGCGCGTGGTCGGTGACTATGCAGTCGATAGTGCCGTCGCAGATGCCCTCGGTTATCGCCTTAACGTCGTCCTCGGTGCGAAGCGGCGGGTTCATTCGGTAATCCGCGTCGCGTGTGCGGAGTTTTTCGTCGGTCAGCATGAAGTAGTGCGGGCAGGTCTCGCTTGTGACGAGAACGCCGTACCGCGCCGCAATGCGGATATTCTGCATACTGGTTTTCGTGGAAACATGGGCTATGTGAATCGGCATTTCGAGGTCGGTGGCGAGGGTTATCTCGCGGGAGGTGCTGATGTCCTCGGAGAGCCTGTGCATACCCTTTACGCCAAGCTCGGCGGACACCTTTCCGCTGTTCATTATCCCGCCGTTTATTATATCGAGATCCTCGCAGTGGGAAATGACCTTAAGCCCTGCGTAATGCGCCCTTACCATTGCCTGAGCCATTATGCGCGCGTTCTTCACGGGTCTGCCGTCGTCCGAAACGGCGACGCAGCCCGCTTCCTTAAGCTCGTTGAAGTCGCACAGTTCCTTGCCATCAAGTCCCTTTGTGACGCTTCCTATCGGGTAAACGCGAACCTTGCTCTGCTTTGCCTTTTCGATTATATAGCGGACTGTTTCGGCATTGTCGACGGTAGGTATCGTGTTAGGCATACAAGCGACTGCGGTAACTCCGCCCGCAGCGGCTGCGTCGCCGCCCGTGATGATATCCTCCTTATGCGTCTGACCGGGGTCGCGGAAGTGGACGTGCATATCGCAAATCCCGGGTATGACCATTTTTCCCGTGCAGTCGATAACGCGGTCTGCCTGCTCGGTAATATCCGGTCGGCAGGCGGTTATCTCGCCGTTTTCGGTGAGTATATCCGCTGTTCCCTCGAAATCGTTTGCGCTGTCGATAACGTATCCGTTTTTCAGTAAAAGCCTCATTCTTCCCTCCGCTTCTCCGCAGTATCCGTATTTCTTTCGGGCGAGCCGTAAATGACCGCCTTATCCGCTCCGTCCAGTTCCTTAACCATGACCTTGACCGTTTCCTCGCGCGAGGTAGGGAGATTTTTCCCGATATAATCCGCGCGAATGGGAAGCTCGCGGTGTCCCCTGTCGATAAGGGCGGCGAGCTGTATAACGGTCGGACGCCCCCGCGAGAGCAGCCCGTCTATGGCGGCTCTAGCCGTTCTTCCCGTGAAGATAACGTCGTCCACGATAACGACGCGCCTGCCCGCGATATCGAAGTTTATCTTGCTGAAATCCGCCTCGCCCGCGCGGCGTTCGTCGTCGCGGAACGGGGTTATATCCAGCATTCCCACAGGCACCTCTCGGTTTTCAAGCTCGTTTATTTTCGCGGCTATTCGCTTTGCGAGCACCGCGCCGCGCGAAAAAAGCCCGATAAGACAAAGCCCGTCCGTTCCCTTGTTCCGCTCGATTATCTCGAACGAGATACGGGTGACTGCCCTTGCCATCGCGCTTTCGTCAAGTATTTCAGCCTTTACGGACATTCCCTCGGTACTGCACATGACGCTCACGCTCCTCTCCTTGTTAAACAAAAAAACCCGACGCTCACAGCGACGGGCAGATGAATTTATGATCTTCCCCTGTTAATCAAACGACGATACAGTTATACCGCAGGGGACGAAAACATTCAACCTTGTCGGCCTCGCTGTGCCGAATTAAAAGCCGCTGATTTTCGTTGCAAATTATTACCAAGAGCCGCGCCGCTCTTTCCGCGGCTCAACTCCTTTATATTATATCTCATACGCAGGCTTTTGTCAAGGGGGAGTTTTTTTGATTGCAAAATTTTTCGGGGGCTTTGCCCCTCTTGACCCTTTTTTGTTAAAATGAATTTGTTGTGGTGTCACACGGTTTTTTTGCTTTGCCTTGAACCGATTTTTATTGAAAATTATGTTTTTGAATTGTCACTTAGAGAATTATTAGTCTATGCCTTGAACCTACTTTTCTTGTTAATTTGTTTTTCTTGTGTTGTCACACGGGGAACGAGGGGACACCCTTCGGGAAAAGGGGGAACAAGAAAATCCGACAAAAATCGACATTTCCCCCTTTTCCCTACGGTTTTCCCCTCGCGCTCCTCTTCCCCTCTCCCTTTTCCCCCTTTGTCGATTTTTCCTTGCGTTTTTAAAATCAAGATAATTCTCGCTCCGCGAGTTGTTATCGGTTTTTCCTACACAGAATACGGATAGCGCGTCACTTGAATTTATGTACTCTCAACTTGGTTGGCGCTCATTTTGCTGGCGCGCTGCGCGGAGTTTTATTCTCAAAATCCTATGCTGTCACACTTTATATGCGCTCATTTTGCTGCCGCGCTGCGTGGGCGCGGGGATTGGAGTTTTCTTATATTTAAGTCTGCCACTCCCGATAGGCACTCAATTTGCTGCCGCGCTATGCGGGGCAGGGAAGGTGGTTGTCTTTAGAAATCAAAGGTTGCCGCATAAAAAAACACCGCACTTTTCTGTACGGTGTGTTGTCTATGGTATACAAAATAGATTTTAACGCGGAAGAAAACTAAAAAAACAGAAGTGCCTCAACTCGCAAATTGCGTGTCAAGGCACTTAACTGGTGGGAGCGGGTGGATTCGGACCACCGAAGCGAAACGCAACAGATTTACAGTCTGCCCCCTTT
>CAMEPN010000041.1 GCA_945931735.1 uncultured Clostridia bacterium | reverse complement strand
GTCACGTAGTGACGCGTGTTCAAGCCGCAATTGCACGTAGGGAGAGGGAAAAACTCCGTTTTTCCCTTGCCCGAAGGGTTTCCCCCACATTCGTGTGACAACACAGAAATTAAAATTAACAAATAAAAAAGGTTCAAGGCACCGCCTTAATGTCCGTTAAGCCCGACGGTGCCAAACCGTCAATTTTGCAATAAAAAAACGGAGCACCGAAGCGCTCCGTTTTGTTTTGCCATACCTGCACAGGTATAATCGTTTTATTCTACGATGAAGTCCTTGATCTCGTCGAGGAAATCCTTGCAGTCGTCGCTGTGGACATGAAGCTCAAGCTCCTTGGAGAGGTCGAGGCTGAAGATGCCCATGATGGACTTTGCGTCGATGGCATATCTGCCGCTTACGATATCCACGTCGTAGTCGCACTTGGATACGATAGATACGAAATTCTTAACATCGTTGATAGTGTTGATGCGGATCTTTGCGTTAGTCATAGTTATACTTCCTTTCCGTCGTTCGATTGGGTCACATGTATAGATTAACATATGCGGCCCTGTTTGTCAATAGGGAAATCGGTCGAAACCGGTTTTGTCTGCGAATGCGGTCGTTATACCGCGAACTTTTTTGCCTTTTCGAGAAAAGGCTCAATTTCATCGTCGTCTGCATGAGCAACCAGCTTAAGCGCCTTAGAAAGGTCAAGGCTGAAAATGCCCATGATGGACTTGGCGTCGACAGCGTATCTTCCCGAAACGAGATCAATTTCAAAAGGATAGCTGTTTGTAAGTGCAACAAATTCCTTTACCGCTTCGATAGAACCGAGTGTGACCATAATTTCTTTCATAATTGCTCGCCGCCTTTCTTTTTTTTATAATATTGTACAAGGAAATCGCTTTCCTTATTAATTAATATAGCAACAAATCTGAAAATAGTCAATAGCTTATTGCAAAATTCGGAGTTTTAAAGTATAATAAAGGAGCAGACAAAATTCGATTTGGTTAATTTTCCTACACAATCATTGAAACTTTTTTACTGCTGTCGAGAAAAGGGGGTGACGAGGTGACTTTTGAGGTAATAACGCTCGGCTGTAAGGTCAATTCCTGCGAGAGCGCGGCTATTTCGGAGCGCTTCGCCGCAGAGGGATTTTCCTCCGCGCCGACGGGCGAGCCTGCCGATGTGTATATCGTCAACTCCTGCGCCGTTACGGCGATGAGCGAGAAAAAGGCGCGGCAGATCATCTCCCGCTGCAAGCGGGACAACCCCGAGTGCGTCACGGTGCTGTGCGGGTGCTTTCCGCAGGCTTACCCCGAGGCGGCAAGCCGGGTCGCGGGCGCGGATATCGTTACGGGTAATTCCGCCAAGGGGGCTATCCCCGAAATGGTTAGGAAATTTCTCGACGAGAAGATACGCTGCATGAAGGTAGACCCGCTCACAAGACAGTTCGACGAGGCGGCTGCGGGAGCGGACGTCGACAGGACGCGCGCCTTTATCAAGATAGAGGACGGCTGCGACAGGTTCTGCACCTACTGCATAATCCCGACGGCGCGCGGCAGGGTGCGCTCGAGAACGCCCGCCGAAATAGCCGCGCAGGCGAAAAAATGCACCGAAAGCGGGCATAAGGAGATCGTCCTTACGGGGATAAACCTCGGCTGCTACGGGCAGGAGCTTGGGCTGACCCTCGGCGACGCGGTAAAGGCGGCGGCGGAGAGCGGCGCGGCGCGGATACGCCTAGGCTCGCTTGAACCCGAGATGATGACCGACGAGGAAATAAGCAAGCTTGCGGCTGTCCCGCAGCTCTGCCCGCATTTCCACCTTTCGCTCCAGTCGGGCTGCGACGCGACGCTCAAAAGAATGTGCCGCAGGTATGACACCGCGAAATACCGCGAGGTAACGGACAAGCTCCGCGCGGCTTTCCCCGGCTGCTCGATAACCACCGACATCATGGTCGGCTTTGCGGGGGAAACCGAGGAGGAGTTCCGCCGGAGCATGGCGTTCGCGGAGGAGATAGGCTTCGCGAAGATCCACGTTTTCCCTTATTCAATAAGAAAGGGCACGGTCGCGGCGGAGCGCTCCGACCATGTCACCCCGCAGATAAAGACCGAGCGCGCGCATATCATGGAGGAGCTTTCAAAGCGGCTCGAGCGCGAGTTCCTTAAAAAACAGGTCGGCACTGAAAAGACCGTTCTTATAGAAAAAAAGCGCTCCGACGAATATTCCCACGGCTTGACCGACAGTTATTTTGAGGTAAGAATATACGGAGAGGATATTACGCGGCATTCGCTCGTCAATGTCAGGATAACGGGCGCGCGGGACGGATACTGCGTCGGCAGGGTCATAGGGGCTGTTTAACGAAACAAAGGCGGCAATGTATCTATATAGTATATATTGCAGCCATAATAAAACGGCGGCGCACGCGCTGCCGCAGAACATCAGGAGGACAAGTATGGCAGTTTATCGTATCTATGTTGAGAAGAAGCCGCAGTTTGCGGTCGACGGCGGGGCGGTTCTTTCCGACCTTACCGTGGCTCTTGGCATGAAGTCGGTGGAGAGCGTCCGCGTTATAAATCGCTACGACGCGGAGAAGCTTTCGGAGGAGGATTTTAACAAGGCGATTCCCACGGTATTTTCCGAGCCGCCTGTTGACGAGGTGTTCAGCGAGCTGCCTAAGCTTGCGGAGAACGAGCGTATGTTCGCGGTGGAGTTTCTGCCGGGTCAGTTCGACCAGCGCGCGGATTCGGCGGCGCAGTGTATCCAGATGCTCTGCAAGGGCGAGCGTCCCGTTGTAAAGTACGCGAAAATATACATCATCGGCGGAAAGCTCACCGACGAGGAATTTGAGAAGATAAAGCACTATCTCATCAACGCGGTAGAATCGCGCGAATGCGGCTTTGAGAAGTACGAAACGCTCGAAACGAAGTACACTATCCCCACCACTGTCGAAACTCTCGATGGGTTCATCAACAAGACCGACGCGGAGCTTGCGGATTTTGTGGTCAAGTACGGGCTTGCAATGGACAACGACGACATCAAGTTCTGTCAGGATTATTTCAAGAGCGAGCACCGCGACCCGACTATCACCGAGATACGCATGATAGACACCTACTGGAGCGACCACTGCCGCCACACCACATTCGGAACGATTATCGACAAGGCGGACATCAAGCCCGCGTATATCGCACAGACCTACGAGGGGTACAAGAACGACCGCGAGCTGCTCGGCAGGGCTAACAAGCCGCTGTGCCTTATGGACCTTGCGACGCTTGCGGCAAAGAAGCTCAAGAGCGAGGGTAAGCTCCCCGACCTCGACGAGAGCGAGGAGATAAACGCCTGCTCGGTCAAGATAAAGGTTGACGTAGACGGCAAGGACGAGGACTGGCTGCTTATGTTCAAGAACGAAACGCACAATCACCCGACGGAGATAGAGCCGTTCGGCGGCGCGGCGACCTGCCTCGGCGGCGCTATCCGCGACCCGCTTTCGGGACGTTCCTATGTATATCAGGCGATGCGCGTAACGGGCGCTTCCGACCCGCTGCTCCCCGTTGAAAAGACGATAAAGGGCAAGCTTCCCCCGAGAAAGATAACCACCACCGCTGCGGCGGGATATTCCTCCTACGGAAACCAGATAGGTCTTGCGACGGGTCATGTTGCGGAGATATATCACCCCGGCTACATGGCTAAGCGCATGGAGATAGGCGCGGTCATCGGCGCGGCTCCCGAGGAGAATGTCCGCAGGGAAAGACCCGCTCCCGGCGACGTCATCATACTTCTCGGCGGACGCACGGGACGCGACGGCTGCGGCGGCGCGACCGGCTCCTCCAAGGCGCACAGCGTAAAGTCGCTCGACACCTGCGGCGCGGAGGTACAGAAGGGTAACGCGCCCGAGGAAAGAAAGCTTCAGCGCCTGTTCAGAAATCCCGAGGCAACGCGCCTTATCAAGCGCTGCAACGACTTCGGCGCGGGCGGCGTTTCGGTCGCTATCGGCGAGCTTGCGGACGGACTTGAGATAGACCTGAACGCAGTTCCTAAGAAGTACGACGGTCTGGACGGCACCGAGCTGGCTATCTCCGAATCTCAGGAGAGAATGGCGGTAGTTGTTGCTCCCGAGGACGTGGATAAATTCAGAGCGCTTGCTTCCGCGGAGAACCTTGAGTCCACTCCCGTTGCGGTAGTTAAGGAAGAGCCGAGGCTGCGCATGAACTGGAACGGAAAGACTATCGTCGACATCTCCCGCGAGTTCCTAAACTCCAACGGCGCGGAGAAGCACACCGAGGTATCCGTTCCCTCCGTTAAGGTATCCTACTCGACGGGCAGAAAAAACACCGCCGAGGACTGGGAGAAGCTTGTGACCGACCTCAACGTATGCTCGCAGAGGGCGCTTGTACAGCGCTTCGACAGCACTATCGGCGGCGGCACGGTTCTCATGCCTTTCTCGGGAAGAAATCAGCAGACGCCGGTACAGGCTATGGCGGCGAAGATTCCGGTGCTTAACGGCGAAACAACGACGGCTTCCGTAATGGCGTGGGGCTTCAACCCTGCGGTATCCGAGCAGTCGCCCTATCACGGAGCGATCTGCGCGGTCGTTGAGAGCATTGCCAAGGTAGTTGCGGCGGGCGGCACGAGCGAGAAGTGCTGGCTGACGTTCCAGGAATATTTCGAGAGGACGCAGGGCAAGCCCGAGCGCTGGGGCAAGCCGTTTGCGGCGCTGCTCGGCGCATACAAGGCGCAGCTTGAGATGGGCTGCGGCGCTATCGGCGGCAAGGACAGCATGAGCGGCACATTCGAGGACATCGACGTTCCGCCGACGCTGGTTTCGTTCGCGGTTTCGACGGCAAAGGCTCCCGAGGTCATCTCGGCGGAGTTCAAGTGCCCGTACAGCAAAATCGGCTACATTGCTCCCGAATACGACGAGAACGGTCTGCCCGTATTTGACAGCGTAAAGAAGGTATTCAAGACCGTTGAGAAGCTCATCAAGGAGAAGAAGGCGCTTTCCGTATGGAGCGTTGCGAACGGCGGCGTTGCCGAGGGCATATTCAAGATGTCGCTCGGTAATCATGTCGGTGCGAAGCTGGTCGACCTTACCGACGAGGAGCTGTTCACGCCTGTTTACGGCGCGTTCATTCTGGAGCTTGACGGCGAAGCGGAGGGCGTTCGCATTATCGGCGAAACCGTGCCCGAGTACGAGATAAGCTGCGGCGGCGTAAAGCTTGACATTGCGGCATTGGAGGAGAAGTGGGACAACGTGCTCGAGCCTGTTTTCAAGGGTAAGATGCCGACTGCGCCCGCGCCCGAAAAGGCGGAATACAAGGGTGGCTGCGAGCTACTTCAAAACCATGTTTCGCCGAAGATCGCGAAGCCGCGCGTACTCATTCCGGTATTCCCGGGAACGAACTGCGAGTACGACATTGCGGGGGCATTCAACCGCTACGGCGGGCAAGGCGACATTTTCGTTATCCGCAACCTTTCTGCGCAGGACGTTGAGGACAGCGTGAACGAGTTCGCGAAGCGCATTGAGCAGAGCCAGATGATCGCGATACCGGGCGGCTTCAGCGGCGGCGACGAGCCGGAAGGCTCCGCGAAGTTCATCAACGCGTTCTTCCGCAATCCTAAGGTAAAGGAAGCGGTGGAGAACATGCTGTACAACCGCGACGGACTTATGCTTGGCATCTGCAACGGCTTCCAGGCGCTGATAAAGCTGGGGCTTGTTCCGTTCGGGCACATTGTTCCGCTGACCAACGACAGCCCGACGCTTACCTACAACTCTATCGGACACCACCAGTCGCAGCTTGCATACACGAAGATTTGCACGAACAAGAGCCCGTGGCTCATGCACTGCAAGGTTGGCGATGTTGCGGCGATACCGATATCTCACGGCGAGGGCAGATTTGTTGCGAGCGACGAGGTTATAAAGAAGCTCGTTGAAAACGGGCAGGTCGCTACGCAGTACGTTGACCTCAAGGGCAACCCCACAATGGACGTTGCGTTCAACCCGAACAGCTCCATGTGCGCTATCGAGGGTATCATCTCGCCCGACGGACGCGTGCTTGGCAAGATGGGTCACACCGAGCGTATTACCGGCAACACCTGCACCAATGTTGACGGCAACAAGGAGCAGCTTCTGTTCAAGGGCGGCGTTGACTACTTCGGATAATAAATGTTTTTGGGAGGGCTTAAAGGCTCTCCCTTTTTATTGCCTTAGTCTTTTATCGCAAAATTGACGCTTTAGCACCGTCGGGCTTAATGGGTATTAAGGCGGTGCCTTGAACCACTTTTCTTTGTTTATTTGTAATTTCTGTGTTGTCACACGGGAAGCGGGGCGAACACCCTTCGGGAAAGGGGAGAACCGTGGTTCTCCCCTCTCCCTACGGGTTTTCCCCCGCACCCCAATTCCCCTCTCCCTCTCCTCTTTCCGACCGTTTCCGCCCCTTTCCGTTTTAAGGTGTGTTTCGCTCCGCGAAGGATAGTATATGCTTTCCTTAGGCTCTCTCAGCCGCCCTCATTATCCAATGATTTCACTCACGATAGACGCTCAATTTTGAAGCGCGCTGCGTGGGGCGAGGGACGGAGTGGTGTAAAAAATGCGGCAGCCTTTTCGGGCTGCCGCATTGGTGTTATTTGTTATTTGCAGAGGGAGTCGTATACTAAATTGATAACGTCTGCGTAGGTGTAGGGGGAGGTTGGGTCAAGGGTCGTGCCGCCGGCTGCGCCGAGGGCGTATGCTATTGCATAGTAGCCTATATTCGGGTCGGTGTCGGGGACGTCGGTGAACGGGGACTTGAATATGCCCTTGAGCTGTGCCACTTTATCACCCGCCATAATTGACGTGTACAGGTACATTGCGTCGGCGCGGGTCAGCTTTGTTTCCGTATCAAGCTGCTGACCGCTCGGGAGCACTGCAAGCTCGTCTACATAAAATCTGCTGCCGGAAACGAGGTAATTTACCATGCGGGTAAAGTCGCCATCGGTTACAGTATCGGTCGGGGAGATCTTTTCGGTGCTGATCAGAACGCCGTTATCGTCGAGAACCTTTGCTTTTTTGAGGAGCGCGCTGTCGGTGATACCGCTCAGGTCGTTATCGCCTGCCGAATAGTTCCGGTTATATACAGGCTCGCCTGTGAACGCGTCATAGCGCAGGTAATCATCTTCCGTATAAACAAGTACGCTGGCGGTTTTGGTTTTTCCTGTTTTAACGAGGTATGTCAGCTCGAGGGGGGAGTTTTCGTAATACTTCTCCATTATCTGTTCTTCGGAGAGCATTGTTTTCGGAGAAACGTATTTAACGTCGGTATAGCTTATGCTGTAATTTGTCAGGCGCATATCCTTGTCAAAGGTTACGCAGGCGGTATCAAACTCGGACTCAATGCCGTTTACGGTGCGGGCGTAATAATGGCTGCTTCCGTAGACATATCTGTTAAACTCAGAAACGGAGGATTCTGTGCTTTCATACACCTTATAATGCTTCGGGGAGAGGCTTTTAAGTATTTTATCGGCGAGCTTATCTGCCTTTTCGAGGTCGTAGTTCATTATTTTCGGGTCATAGTTTCCGTCGGAGAAATTGTAATACAACAGCTCGCCTGTTTCTGCGTCCAGCTGAACGCTCATAAACACAAGTTCCTTGCTGCTGCTTGAATAGAACTCGGACTCATTGGAGAAATAGACGGAATACAGATAGCGGGTGGAGTTGCCGTTATCGGTTTTGGAGAGGTAATCGCTGCTTACGGTAAGCTCGTCGTCCCACGTAAGGTATTTATTGCTTTTCACAAGCTCTACGACTTCCTCGGCGTTGCCGTAGGGAAGCTCCTTATTAAGCTCCTCAAGCTCCTTGGGAGTGAAGCCGGTTTCGGGGTTTCCGGCGTCGTCTGCTTCGCAGGTTTCTTCGTCGAACATATTATCGTCGTAATATGCGTCGGCGTCGAAATCGCTCTTTTCGCCGGTGAACGCGTTTATATCGCCGTAATCGGTCTGAGTATACTCGATACCGGTAGAATAGGAATCTGTTTCGGGGTCATATTTAAGGACATAGACGGGCTTAATGGCTATCATATCTGCGTAAGCCTTTTCTGCTTCCTCAGCAGAGATAACGCTGTCGGGCTTTTGGAAAGAGGCTTTAGGGTGCCAGTTGATATTGAAGCGGTAAAGCTCGCCGGTATTCTTATTGAGGGTTATCGAGCCTGTGTCGCTGGTTACGGGGATACCGTTCTTTACCCTGTAAATTCGGAAAGTGGCGGTATTTCTGTACAGGCTCATATTCAGGCTGTCGCGGTCGACCTTGATAGTGGTATACGCGGTGGGGTTGAGCTGTTTTATTTTTTCGAGGGCAGTAGCATAAAGCTCGTCGCCGGACATTTTCGCGAGGGAGCCGTTCTCGTTATACTCCCATCTGTTATTGCAATAAATGTCATACGAGGTGATTATATTTCCGTAGGCGCAGACGCTGAGCGAGGAATAATCTTCCAAGCCGTCGGGCGATGTCCATGTATAGGTGTAAGAGTTCACGGGGCCGTTTATATTTTTGCTGTAAGTGAACTCGGACAGCTCCTCGGGCACGCTCACGCGGGACTTTACCATTGCGAGCACTGTCTTATTTTCGGTTGACGCGTTATTGTCTGCGTATGCGCAGATGCAGGTTGACGCGGCGGTCAGCGCCGCAAGTGTTATGCTTAGAGCTTTTTTCATATGTTATACCTCCGTTTCGCGGTTTGTTTTTTTGCTCTTGCCTATAATACCCGGCAGAAACAAAAAAGGTTGCTTATTTTTGCGGCTTGAATGCGCAAAATTTTTACAAATTTTGCTGCCGCCGCAAAAACTCGCATTTTTTCTTCGAGGACGGTCGTCCTCGATTTCGCTTCGCGAAAACGAAAAAATGCGGGGGGGCTGTTCTTTTGCGGGGTGGATTTCGGTTCGGATTTTTGCGGCTTGAATGCGCAAAATTTTTACAAATTTTGCTGCCGCCGCAAAAA
>CAMEPN010000040.1 GCA_945931735.1 uncultured Clostridia bacterium | reverse complement strand
GGGATAGCAGATCCAGCGAGGCTACTCCCGCGGAAGCGTCGTCGCCATGTGTATAGCTGTACGTTCCGTCGCCGTTATCGCTCCACGAACCGACATCAGCTATTGCGGGCATAGATAATGCAACCGTTGTGAATGCCACTGTTGCCGCAACAAACGCTGATGATATCCTGCGGAATTTCATAATAATTCCTCCTTATCATTCTTTAAAATAGGTGCATTGCTGCACTTTGAATAATTTTAGCACAAAAAAAACCAACATTGTTACGCTCGGAGAAGAAAACGCCTCTTTTTGTCGTTTTCAACAATAACAATGTTGGTTAATTGTTAATTAAGTATAATGTTGATTTCTGTCGCGCCAAGCTGCGCCTGCGCGTTTTCAAGCATATCCTCGCTTACAAATACCTCTTTAAGATTACGGCAGTTAAGCAGAGGCGTGAAATCCGTTATCGCAGTGTTGGCTATATTTATCTGCTCAAGCTGCGACAGCGCAAAGTCGGCGGGAATCTCGCTGACAGCAGTGGAGGAAACATTAAGAAGGCGCAGCCTTTTTAGGCTCTGAACGCCCTCCAGACTGACGAAATTATCCGAGCCCTCAAACCAGATCTCGGTGAGGGTTTTCATATCCGAGAAAGCCGTCATATCCGTATATTCATAATTTCCCCCGACATAAAGGAATAACAGCTTTTTCAGATTCTTTATCTCCGCCAGAAGTTTATCGTCAACGTTGCATATATTCAGACTATACAGCTCCGGAAAAGAGGCAATCTGCTGCGGAGTAACATATGTATATCTGCCCGTGCAAAGCTGTTCCAGTGGGTTTCCTTCAATGACGCTGATATCCTCTACGTAGGTCGTAGACACGTTAAAGGTTTTTAGGTTTTTACATCCTTTTAGCGGGGAAATATCGTCAAGCGGGGTGCCGCTCAAATTGAGCGTTTCAAGCTCGGTGCAATTTCTAAGCCCGTAGATGTCATCAATCGGACAAAAATTTATCACGCATTGTTTCAGTTTAGGGCAGCAGCTCAGGTCGGGAAGTGGGTCGGTATTCTGCTTTATCAGTGCAAATGCTTCCAGATTTTCAAACATCGTCAGATCCGACAGATCCAGCGGTTCTTCAATATATGGTACATCCGCTTCCTCTATCCAGCCGCCGTCCCAGATAAACTGCTGGTATTCGTCGAAGCTTTTAAAATATTTGTCGCCGTCCAGAACGATCAACGTCACCTGTTTAAGCTGCTCCTCGCCGAAAGGATCGCTGTCGCTTAAACCCAGATTAAGCCGAGCCGCCTTTTCAATGCGCGGCTCTGTGAACACCACGTTTCCCTCCGGCGAGATGACCGGCGTCGTCGAGGCAGTTTGCGCGTCCGACTGCGGGGTCGTTCCGGTAACGGCGGGGGACGTTTTGTTCGTCTGCGGGGTCGTTCCGGTGGTAACGGCGGGGGACGTTTCGTTCGTCTGCGGGGTCGTTTCGGCAGCGGCGGACGAGGTTTCGTCGGTCTGCGCGGTAGTATCGGCAGCATCGGCGGTTTCGCCCGACTGCAATGTCGCTTCCGAAACATTGGGCTCGGTATTATCCGACGAGGTGTTCAGCGCCGCGTCGCCTGTCAGATCTGCCGCAGGCTTTGGCAGCAATAATGAAACCGCAAGAACGACCGCCGCGCCCAATGCCGTAAAGGAAGCCGCAAAACCTGCCGTCGCGGCTGTGCTGCGCCCAAGTAATGCGCGCCGCAGCGCGTCGGCATTGGAATATCTGCGGTAGGGATAAAACTCGGTGCAGCGGTTTACTATTTTTCTGATGTCCTCGGGTAACCCGGCGTTTTTGTCATAGCCGCCCGACACCAAAAAAGCAGCAGCATACCGATAGCGTACACGTCCGTACGCTTGTCGGATTGGCGGTAGCCGTACTGTTCGGGCGCGGCGTTTTCCTGCGTGCCCAAAAGCTTTGTGTCGTGCTGTGCGTCATCTCTAATGTAACGCGCAGTGTCAAGGTCTATTATGCGGTATTTTCCGTCGGGGCAGACGATAAGGTTTTCGGGTTTAATATCGCGGCAGATTATCGGCGGCTTTGCGTGGTGAAGCCTGTGCACAATGCCGCATATTTCCGCGGCTGCGGCGCGTGCTTCCATCGTAGGGAGAACGCCCCTTGTTCGTACCAGCTCGTCCAGCGTAAGTCCCTCAGCGTACTCGCGGACATAGTAATGCATATCGCCCTCGCAGAAATAATCCAGCGGCGCGGGGAAAAGCTGCGCCGTCTGCGGGTCTGCGGCGCACAGAATATCGTACTCCTTTTTTAGAAGCTCGCTGTTTTTCGCCTTGCCGCATTTTACTATCACTTTTTTCGCGGTGGATATCTCCCTGAACAGATAAACCTGCCTGCTTTCCGAATGCTTCAAGCAGGAAAGCAGCTCGTATTTCTCGAGGATACGGGACGGGAGATCCTTCGGGGGAGAATAGATCTCGTCAAATCTTGTTTTCAGCTCATTATTCATACCAACCCATGCTCCGATACAGACAGAAGGAATTCGTTGGTTTCGATAAGGTCCAGCTGCTGCTCGATACAGCAGATGATCGCGGCGTCGCGCCGCACCTTAGGATACAGTGCGCCCGCTTGTCCCAGCAGAAGCAGCCGCTGCGTTTCCTCAAGTGTAAGCGAAAGAGCGAGCGCAATATTTATCAAAACGTCCCGCCCGGGCGCACGCGAGCCGCTCAAAATCTGATAAATATGAGATTGGCTGAGAGCGGTTTTGATTATCAGATCCTTAGTGGTTACTTCTTTTTCGGACATTTTCAGCTTGATATAATCCGATAGCATGATTCGGCTGCTGTTCGGGTTTTCAGCATACAATCGCTCTGAAAATTTTTCGGGAGCTTTACGAATTTCATCAAATAACTCGTTGGTGTTCTTTTGCGTTATTGCCGTCATGATACATACACCCTTTCCGCTGAAAATTGTGGATACATTTGCAATAGTAAGTGCAAAACCAAAAAAGATATAAAAAACAGTTCATGTTATAGCCGCAGCAGCCGAAAAAACATAAACATGAGGTGCAAAATTAGGTGTTACAATAATATTACCACAGAAAAACAGCATTGTCAAGAGCATTGCAAGCCCGGGGATACGACATTTGGGAGGCTGACTGAATGCAGTATATTCCGCAATACTTTATTAAAAAGAGCAGCGCCGATCCGCAGAGCAGAGCCGTTTTTCAATAACATTCGACGAGTCGGCCGTATGTATACCCCCACTCGTAAGTCATAATAATAACATAATCCGCGATCTCGCCCTGCACGCGGTAGTCGTGGGACTCATAGAGCAGCCCCTGCTGGTCGGCGGAGGTTTTCGGCGCAAGCGAAACGACGAGGATATACCCGCGCCGGTGGAGACTGTCGGCGAGGTCGCGCAGGAAGTCGTTGTAGCTTTCGCGGTCCTCGGGCGCGATATATTCCATGTCCATGTTCAGCCCGTAATAGCCCTTTGACTCCATTTCGTACATAATAGAATCGGACAGCCGCCGGCGCGCGCTTTCGTCGGAGAGTATCTGCGACAGCGTTTCGGTGGAAAATGTTCCGTCGAAAATGTTTGTAACCACCATGAGCGGCATTACCGCCGAGCGCGTTGCGCGGTAAATAAGGTCGTTCGCGTCGGGCGGGAGCAGCTCTCCCTGAGAGGTTATCGTGTAGCTGAACGGGCTTATGAATGTCAGAAACGGGAGCACGCAGTTAAGCGCGTTCACGTTTATGTTAGGATAGGCAAAGCCGTTGACGACTATCGGGCGGCGGGTGCGCTCCTCGGCGACGGGAATTATTATCGTGTCGCCTGTTCGTATTGATATAGGATTGATGTCGGGATTTGCGCGGACGAGCGCTTCGAGCGGCACACCATATTCCTGCGAGATGGAATAAAGCGTCTGCCCCTCCCGAACTATGTATCGGATAGCGTTCGTCATGATAAGCAGGCTCTGCCCCGGGACAAGGCTGCGGATATTCGACAGGCTGTTGTCGGCGGCGATACGGTTTACGGGAACGCCGAAGCGCGACGCAATCGACCCGAGCGTGTCCCCGCTTTTTACGGTGTAGATCAGCATAGCTTCCTCCTTAAAAATTGATCTCTCTGCGCGCACCGGATATGTGGATACCCTCGGCGGCAGCGTAGCTGTACGATGAAAGGCGGCGGTTTCTCGCGTCGTCGGAATGGGCGCAGACGAAAATTCTGTCCGGGGTGAACGGCGGGTACGCCGCGGAGATGATAAGGCTGTGATAAAGCCTGCCGCTTTCGTCTTTAAGCTGTATCACATCGCCGCAGTCAAGCTCGGAAAGCTCCGCAGCTTCTCCGTATACTCCCGCGCCCTTGTTGGTAAGAAGAAAATCCCGCAGGAACACTACGCCCGTCCACGAGGGCGAGCGGTCGTCGGAGCTGATATAATACCACCCGTTCGTCTGCGAGTAGTTCATCACACCGCAGCCCGCGTAAAGGCACTGCGAGATAAAATTGGTGCAGTCGCCGCCGATGTCGTGAAAATCATAGAAACGCGGATTGCGCGCGAACGCCCATTTCAGCGCGTACTTCGCCGCTGCGTCCCTGTCGTAGCCTTCTTCTATCAGCATTATGCTCACCCCTTTTGACTGCATTCTATGCGGCGCGGGAGTTTTTGGTGACATCGGCGGGAATTTGTTGACAAAGGCGCTTTAATGTGATATAATATCTGTGATACAGCAGCTTCGGCTGTTCACTAAAAAACGGAGGAACCTGAAAAATGTATATTACCTGTTTAGACCTTGAGGGCGTTCTTGTCCCCGAAATATGGATAGCTTTCGCAGAAGCGAGCGGTATTCCCGAGCTGAAAAAGACCACCCGCGACGAGCCGGATTACGACAAGCTCATGAAGTACCGCATCGGCATCCTCAAGGAGCACGGTCTTGGGCTTAAGGAAATACAGCAGACCATCGAGAAGATCGACCCCATGCCCGGCGCAAAGGAGTTTCTTGACGAGCTGCGCAGCTTTACGCAGGTCATCATAATCAGCGACACATTCACGCAGTTTGCTACCCCGCTGATGAAGAAGCTCGGCTGGCCGACTATTTTCTGCAACTCCCTCGAGGTATCGGAAAGCGGCGAGGTAACGGGCTTTAAGATGAGGGTTGAGAAGTCCAAGCTTACCACCGTAAAGGCGCTCCAGTCCATCGGCTATGACACCATAGCCAGCGGCGACAGCTATAATGACCTCGGCATGATACAGGCGAGCAAGGCAGGCTTCCTCTTCCGCTCCACAGAGCAGATAAAGAAGGATCACCCCGAGCTGCCCGCGTTTGAAACCTACGACGAGCTTATGGCGGCTATCAAGAAGGCTATGGTTTGATTTTTGGTATATGAAATTCGCCCCGTGGATTTTCACGGGGCGTTTTGATATCTTGTTAATTGTGTAAAAATAAGACCTGAAAAGCATAGCGCTCTTCAGGTCTTTTTAATTATCAGCCCGTTACCTTAAGGAAAACCTTCTTGCCCTTGCGGACGATAACCTCGCCGTTTATCTCGATCTGAGCGTTGGGGTCTTCGATAACCGCATCGTCTATCGCAATGCCCTTGCCCGAAACAAGGTTCCTTGCCTCGCGCTTTGAGGGAGCAAGCTTGGTGCTTACCAGCAGGTCGAGAATGCCTATTTTGCCGTCGGTCAGCTCAACCTTTGCGGTGGGCATATTTGCGGTGTTTCCGCTGCCGCCGAAGAGAGAACGTGCGCCCTCGAGCGCCTTGTTCGCTTCCTCCTCGCCGTGGACAAGCTTTGTCAGCTCGAACGCGAGAATTTCCTTTGCCTTGTTGAGCTGGCTGCCCTCCCACTTTGCCATTTCCTCTATCTCCTCGATAGGCAGGAACGTCAGCATACGCAGGCACTTGATAACGTCCGCGTCGTCAATGTTCCTCCAGTACTGGAAGAACTCGAACGGGGAGGTCTTGTTCGGGTCGAGCCAGACCGCGCCCTTTGCCGTCTTGCCCATCTTCTTGCCCTCGGAGTTGAGGAGCAGGGTAATGGTCATGGCGTGGGCGTCCTTGCCCAGCTTCTTGCGGATAAGCTCGGTTCCGCCGAGCATATTAGCCCACTGGTCGTCGCCGCCGAACTGCATATTGCAGCCGTATTTCTGGAACAGCATATAGAAGTCGTAGCTCTGCATTATCATGTAGTTGAACTCAAGGAATGTAAGCCCGCGCTCCATACGCTGCTTGTAGCACTCGAACGTCAGCATTTTGTTTACACTGAAGCACGCGCCGACCTCGCGCAGAACGTCGATGTAATTAAGATCCAGCAGCCAGTCCGCATTGTTCACCATGATCGCCTTGCCGTCGGAAAAGTCGATAAAGCGGCTCATCTGCTTCTTGAAGCACTCGATATTGTGGTCGATGTCCTCCTTGGTGAGCATTTTGCGCATATCGGACTTGCCCGAGGGGTCGCCTATCATGCCCGTGCCGCCGCCGAGCAGCGCTATGGGCTTGTTGCCCGCCATTTGCAGGCGCTTCATAAGGCACAGCGCCATGAAATGCCCCACATGGAGCGAGTCAGCCGTGGGGTCAAAGCCGATGTAGAAGGTAGCCTTGCCCGCGTTTATCATTTTTCTGATTTCATCTTCGTCGGTCACTTGCGCGATAAGTCCGCGCGCGACCAGTTCGTCGTAAAGTTCCATAATAATTCTCCTTTAAATTAATTTTTTATATATCTTGAATGAGGTATCATAAGCGATGGAATTTTTGATAAATCCCACTGATATCACGACCTTTCGGTGAAAATATTATTTCCTCTTTTTCGCGAGGAACAGCGCCGCCGCCGCGAAAACGGGAACGGCAAGCGGGAGCATATTCACGCCCGTGTCGGGGCTTGTTTTATCCGTTTCGGGGGCATTTTCCGCTGAATTATCGGCGGCATTGTCCTCGGTCAAAGCGGTGTCAACATCGCGGCTGAAGCTTGCGAGCATTGCGATGAGATCGTCGCGGACAGGAGCGATATTCTCGGTAGAACCGCCGAATGTTATGTTTATCCATGTGTCCTCGTCCCATTTATACTCGCCGATAAGGCACTCGAAGTCATCGATCACAAAGTCAACAACGGAAGCCGACTGAAAATCGGCGTTGGTGACAGGGATTATCTCCGCCGAATCACTCTCCGCCCAGACCGCCATTTCGTTGTCATAACCGCCCTCGTTACGGTGGAAGCAGCAGCTTATATACAGCTCCTCGTTCTCTCCGTAGAAAAGCTCCCATGAGGTCGAGCCGTCGCCGATCTCCGTCGGCTCCGACACAGAAAGCGCGGGGACAGGCTCCATAGGAATATCCACGCTGAACGCTGCCTTTTCGCCGATATAGTTCACCCGCTGCACTTCGGAGGAGTATTCGAGGAACGGTTTGCCGAGAGTCAGGCTGTCCTCCGCAAAGGTAGGCTGAGCCACAGATAAAGTGATAATTGCCGCGGAAATAATTGACGGAATAATGTTGTGGTGTTTCATAGCATTTCCTTTCGTGATGTAAAGTGTTAAGTGAGATTAAAAAAGCCCTCCATGAGCAATGCTCACAGAGGGCGAATTAACGCGGTACCACCTCAGTTGCTCCCCTAGGGAAGCATCTCTTACAGCTTTAACGGGCTTACCCGTGCGGGCTATTCGGATCGACCTTTCGCCGCGCCGCTCGGGGAGGTAATTCGCGCTGTGGGCTCCTGCTGCCTCGCACCGTGCGGCAGCTCTCTGAAAGGGGCTTCACAGGCTACTTTGTTCCCGTCGTAGCTTTAATTTATTCAATTGATAACTCGCGAAAGCCTATTAAAGCTGATCTGCGATCTCGTAGATGAGCTTTTCGCTTTTTGCCCAGCCGAGGCAGGGGTCGGTAATGGACTTTCCGTATGTACCCTCTTCTATCTTCTGCGCGCCGTCCTCGATGTAGGACTCGATCATCAGACCCTTTACAAGGCTGCGAATTTCTGCGGAATGGCGCATGGAGTGGAGAACCTCGTTCGCGATCCTTATCTGCTCGAGGTACTTCTTGCCGGAGTTGGAGTGGTTGGTGTCGACAATTACAGCGGGATTTTGCAGACCCTTTTCATGGTACATATCATAGCAGAGCTTGAGATCCTCGTAGTGGTAGTTGGGGAGCACCTGATCGTGCTTGTTGACCGCGCCGCGCAGGATGGCGTGGCAGAGCGGATTTCCGTCCGAGGTAACCTCCCAGCCGCGGTAGATGAACATATGCTTTGCCTGTGCCGCCTGTATGGAGTTGAACATAACGGAAAGCGTGCCGCTGGTGGGGTTCTTCATGCCGACGGGGCATTCCATGCCGCTGGCAACAAGGCGGTGGTGCTGGTCCTCAACGGAGCGCGCGCCTACGGCAACGTATGACAGCAGATCGGAGAGATAACGATAGTTTTCGGGATAAAGCATCTCGTCTGCGCAGGTGAGATGTGTTTCAGCGATGGCGCGGGTATGCAGCTTGCGTATTTTGATAATGCCCTCGAGCATATCCTCGTCCTTTGTGGGGTCGGGCTGGTGAATCATGCCCTTGTAGCCCGTGCCGTTGGTGCGGGGCTTTCCGGTGTATATTCTGGGGATTATCAGTATCTTGTCCTTAACGCGCTCCTGCACCTTTGCAAGGCGGTTAGTATAGTCCATAACGGAATCCTCGTTATCCGCGGAGCAGGGACCGATTATAAGAAGGAACTTGTCCGATTTGCCCGTGAATACATCAGCGATCTGCGCGTCGCGCTCCGCCTTTACCTGTTTTATTTCTTCAGTAAGCGGATAAAGCTCCTTTATCTCCTTCGGGATAGGCAGCTTTCTGCTGAAATTCATTGACATTGTTAATTATCTCCTCGCTGTTATTGATCTGTAATTATTGTGCTGTCTGAATTATTTGCACTTATTTTATTCTATCACAAATTTTGTCGCTTGTCAATAGCTTTTTAGTGATTTACAGATTTACAGAGCTAAATTGCTGAATTGTAGAGATTATTTTTGCCGATTTGGCGATATTTAAAGAAAATTGT
>CAMEPN010000039.1 GCA_945931735.1 uncultured Clostridia bacterium | reverse complement strand
CGCCTTGAGCTGAACAGTGCTGCCGGGCTTAACGGTGACTTCCGTCTTGTCGAGGGAAACGCTGTCGGGCTGTTTAACCGTTAAACGAAGCGCGTCCTTTATTACCACCGCGGGAGTTGTCTGCGCGCCGCCCGTGCTGTTTCCTACCTGACCGTAATTATTAACGCCCCAGCAGTACAGCGTGCCGTCCGAGCGGAGAAATCCTCCGAAGCCGTTACCGACAGATACGCTTGCAACTCCTGTCGCAGTGTCGGTGATAAATCCGCTGCTGTTTTTTACCGTGCCGTTGCCAAGCTCGCCGTTGGAGTTTGTTCCGGAAAGGGAAAGCGTACCGTCTGTGAATATAACCGCGCAGGTAACATTGCCCGCAGCGACCGCGCTTACTTTCTTGGCAACGATTTCGGGGTCGCTTACTCGGCGTGCGTCCGAGCCGAGCTGACCGCTGTAATTCGTTCCGAATACCCATACCCTGCCGTCCGCGTCAAGCACCATAGAATGATTTTCGCAGGCGGCGATATCCTTGAATTTGTCCGCCTCGAGAGCGGGAGTTTCGTTTCGTTTTGCCGCGCCGTATATTTCAAGCTTTATCGGAATGCTCGTCTTTACGCCGATATCGTCCACGCCGAGCTGGTCGGAGCTGTTCGAGCCCCATACCCATACCGCATTGTCGGCGTCGAGGGCGAGGACATGGTTAGTTCCCACAGCCAGCTTCTTTACATTGGACGGAGCGTCGCCCATTATCATCGGCTCGGGAGTGCTCGCGTCAAGGTCAAGCAGCCTGCCCGCGGTGTTTTTGCCCCAGCCGTAGACATTGCCGTCAATCAGCGCGTATGCGCAGCCCTCGGAGGGGTATATCTCGATGTCCTTGCCGTCGGGGATAAGCCAGTTAAGCTGCGGGGTCGTTACTGCGGCGGTTTTGGTTTTCATGCCGAGAACGCCGTCGGAGTTGTCGCCGAAAACATATACCGTGTTATCCGTCGAAAGCGCGAATGTTACCTTGTTGCCGCACCATACCTTTGCAAATTCAATTCGGGTGCTGACCTTTGTGGGCTTGCTGCGCGCGACCGTGTCGCCCTGACCGAGCTGACCCCTGTCGTTGCTGCCCCATGTATAGAGCTTTCCGCTCTCGTCTACCGCGGCGGCATGATCCTCGCCTGCCGAATAGCTGATTATTTTCGCGGAAACCTTCACGGGCTTGGTAACGGAGCTTAAATTAGCGGTAAAAAGCGCTCCGCTCGCGCCTTCGCCCGCAGAGGACACCGTGCCGTCCGTCCTGAGCACGAGCGAATGTGTTTCGCTTACCGCATAGGACGCCGCATTCGCGACCGCAGAGGTTGGTACCGGCAGGTTATCCGTTTTCCCGTTATGCAGCTGCGCATAGGAATTGTCGCCCCATGTATAAAGCGTGCCGTTCGTGCCGAGCGCGGCGGAGGAATAGTCCCCCGCAAACACAGCCGCCGCGTTTGTAACCTTTGCGGAAACAAAGCTGTTCGACACTCTGTCGCTGCCGTTTCCGAGCTGACCGCAGTCGTTAAGACCCGCGGTAAGCACCGAGCCGTCCTTTTTCAGCACTACCGAATGCTGATTTCCCGCTTCCGCCATTGCTACGCCGTCGGATATGACCTTGACTGGCGTGCTGCGGTCGGTGTAGTCGCCGTTGCCGAGCTGACCGTTGCCGTTGCTTCCGCAGGCATAAAGCTCGCCATTTTTCGTAACGAAAAGCGAGAACCCGTCGCCCGCCGCGATATCGGTAACGTTGTCCATTATCTTAACGGGGTCATTGCTGTAATAGTTCGCGGTGAAACCAAGCTCGCCGGAGCTGTTGCTGCCCCAGCCGTACACCGTGCCGTCGGTTTTCAGCGCGATGGTGTGCGTATCGCCCGCCGCTACCGCCGCAACGTTGTCCATTATCTTTGTAGGAGTTGTTATGACCTCGGAGGACTGATATGGTGCCGCCTGACCGTCGGAATTGTCGCCCCAGCCGTAGAGCGTTCCGTTCCTGTCTATCGCGAAGCTCACGTCGTCGTTTGCCTCGGCGTAAACGACATTCGACATCACCTTAACGCCTTCCGACTCCGAAACGCTGCTCACGCCGAGCTGCCCGAAGCTGTTGTCGCCCGCCGCCCACAGCGAATTATCATTTTTAATGACAAGGCTGTGGCTCGTTCCGACAGCAATCGTATCGGCGCTGTATGACGCCGACGCCGCAAAGGCTGTCGTTCCGACCATGCCGACAGTAACCGCGCTTATTATCTCAACAGCGCCCACCGCAGCCGATAGTATCCTTTTGACCGACTTTTTCATATTTTCCTCCCCATTCCGATGTAAATATATTTATAGCCGCGCCGAATGTTTTCGGCGGCTTTCATAATATAAAACAATTTTCCGAACAAAAAAGTTGCATATTTTTTTGATTTTTCCGGATATTTTTTCTTTTTTTTATTTTACACCGCGCTGCTTAAATTTCTTATGCCATAATAATTAATTTTTTCTTAAAAAAATACCCGAGCAGCAATGGCTCGGGTCGTAATATCAAAATTCCAGTGCCTCTCCCCCGCCGAAATACATCAGCCTGTCGCCGAGTATCTCGTCCATGGTATCGAAGCCCTTGAAGCCTGTGCAGTGGCAGGCGTATATCCTCTCCGCGCCGCTGTACTTAAGCGAGCGCGCCTGCGAGATCACATATTCCGCGGGGCAGTTCAGCGTTTTCGGATTGCTCCCGCTGAAATGGAAGCCGCCTATCACCGCGAGTATCGGTATCCCGCTCCACCTCCGCGACACTGTTTCCATCATGTTCATCACGCCGCAGTGGAAGCAGCCTCCCACAAGGACAAGCCCCTCCGCCTTGCGCTTTTTCGGGAATATCACCGCGAAGCTTTCGTCGGAATGGTCGAACGGCACTGCCTTTTTCCCGTCCATGATAAAACAGCTCCTGTCGGGGTTGAGGTTCTTTTCCTCGAAATTTTCGCAGGACGCAAGGTAGAACCCCTCGCAGACCTCCGAAAAGCTGTTGAACAGGATAAGGTTTTCCGCATATTTCTTGAAAAACTGCTTGCCCTCGCCGACCGGCGTTTTGAACAGCCCGCTCTTTCTGAAAACCTCGTTCTGCGCCGCAGCCCTCATGTATATCTCCGCGCGCGGGTTCAGCCGCATTACGCTTTCGATGCCTCCGATGTGCGCCGCATGGTTATGCGTTATAACGACCGCGTCTACCTTGTCTATCGGAAGCCGCATTCTCCGCGCGTTGTCGACGGCTTTCCCCGTAAGACCCGTGTCTATAAGATAATTCCTGCCGCCGTATTCCACAAAAAGCGACATTCCGTCCTCGTTGAACAGCTTTTCGTCGACCGCAGTGTTTTCGATAAGACAAATAATTTTCAACCTGTCCGCCGCCTCCGTAAAAGTTCACAGCACTAACGCCCGCACCGCACAAGCCGCATTTCGGCTTAACGCAGCGCAGGAATTATTCCGCGTTCTGATATTTCTTGACAAACTTCTTTATCGCCTCAAAGCTCTCTGCGCTTATGCAGTGCTCTATACGGCAGGCGTCCTCCGCCGCGACGTCCTCGTTCACGCCCATGGAAATGAGCCAGCTCGTGAACAGCAAGTGCCGCTCATATACCCTCTCGGCAATCTCTCTGCCTTTGTCGGTGAGGGTTATGTAGCCGTTCTTGTCCATATTTATACAGCCGTCCTCGCGGAGGTTCTTCATTGCCACGCTCACGCTCGGTTTTGAGAACTCCATTTCCGTCGCAATGTCGACGGAGCGCACCTCTCCGTTTCTGTTATATAATACAAGAATGGTTTCGAGATAATTTTCCTTTGATTCAAATATTCTGTCTTTCATTACGTCCCGCCGCCTTTCGTCGGATATTTTCTCCAATGATTATTGTACCATAATAAACATCATAAGTCAAGTACAGCCGCTTTGTCATTCTCCGTCCATGCTGAGAATGCGCGCGATAACGCTGCCCTCGTAGACGATAGGATATTCCCTCAGGGAGAACAGAAGCCCGTCCGCGGGCGCGGAAACCTCCTGCTCGACCGTCCCGCTTATCGGGTTCACTATCTCGCCTATGACCGAGCCTTTCGACAGCCACATATTGTGCTCCGCGTTCGGTATGAATATCCCGCCCGCGCCCGAGTGGATCACCTTTACGGAGCCGTCTGTCGACACCATAGGGTGGGACACCTTTTCCTCCGCGCCCGACCATATGCCAAGCTCCGACATGAGCCTGAATATCCCCGAAAGGAGCTGGAAGCAGTATTCCTTCGTTATCCGCTGACCTACGCCCATTTCGATAACGAGCGTCGGAACGCCCGAGCGGTTGAGCGTGTCCGCGAGGGAGCCTTCCCCGACAGCGTTCGAGTCATGCACCCATACAAGGTCGGTATTCAGCATTTTCGCGTATCTGAGCAGCTTCGAGCTGTTTTCGGAGGTTATTCTGACCTGCGGTATCTCGCGGATAAAAATATTGCTCGCGTGGATATCAATGCAGATGTCCGCGCCGCTTATGTCCTGAACCAGCTTCGCAGCGATGCTCTCCGCGATTGCGCCCGTGTCCGAGCCGGGAAATATTCTGTTCATGTCCAGCCCCGACATAGGCACCGCGCGCGTCACCGACTCCATTCCGAGCGGGTTTATCGACGGGTAGATATCCACCGTGCCGTGTAGCGAGGACATATTCGCGGTAATCCGCTTCACCAGCTCGTAGCAGACATACTGTCCCTCAAGCTCGTCGCCGTGTATCCCCGTAACGATTGCTATGCGCTTTCCCTCGCCGCCGCAGAGGTGATTTTTCTTTATGGTAAGCTCCTCGTCGGCAGGGAGCTTTATGGTAACAATGTTCTCAATCATGTTATATTCCTCATAAATTATACGTTAAGTATATTATTCCACCGATTTCAGCGACTCGACCATGCTCACCTTTTTCAGTTCTTTTGTCATGATAAGGTTTACGATAAGCGAGAACGCGACCGTGACAAGGAACGCCCAGACATAGGACAGCAGGTGGATATTTCTTCCGAACATAACCTCGTCTATTTCCGCGGTGGTTATTACAAACAGGCAGAGCGCCGTTCCGAGCCCAAGCCCTACTGCCGCTCCCAATACGGAGAGTATAATATTCTCTCTGAATACATAGCTCGATACCTCTCGGTCATAGAAGCCAAGCACCTTAAGGGTCGCTATCTCGCGTATACGCTCCGTAATATTGATGTTGGTCAGGTTGTATAGCACCACGAACGCGAGCGCGCCCGCCGAAACGATAAGCACCATCACAACGAGGTCCATGATCTTTATCGTGTCGCTGAAAGTACTGGAGGAGGAAGCGTTCATCGAAACGGAAAGCACTGCGTCGTTTTTGAGCATTTTCTCGCTGAACGCGTTCTGTTCGCCGCTTTCCTCGGTTATGCCGTTGTTGAAATAGATGATGTTGTATTCGGGCGGCGCGCCGAAGATCTCCTCATACTGCGCGCTCGTCATGTAGACGTAATTCCCGACATAATGCTCCGTAAGCCCCGATATGGCGAACGTTTTTTCCTTGCTGTCGTTCACGCGTATCTGCGCCGTTTCGCCCTTGCCGATGCCGAGCAGCTTTCCGGTCTTTTCGGTGGCGATTATTCCGTCCGAAAGGCTCAGCTTCTCGCCCGAAACACGCTCGTGCAGGTCTATCATTTCCTCAAATTTACCCGCGTCCTCTACGCAGGTAACGTATGCCTGAACGGTGTTCCCGTTTTTGGTCAGCGTGTACTGCTTTATCAGCGCCCTTGTCATGAGCGTGTCCGCATGATAGTCGTTTATGTCGGAATATATGTTTTCAAGCTCCTCGCCGCTGATTTCCGAGTCATAAGCAATATACCCACTGTATTTATATATAGATTTATACTGTAAGTCAATAATATCGCTTATCGAATCCTTAAGCCCGAAGCCCGTAAGCGACAGCGCCGTACAGCCCGCGATGCCGATTACCGTCATGAACATTCGCCGCTTGTACCTGAAAAGGTTTCTTCCCGACACCTTCGCGAAGAAGCTCATTTTATTCCAGATGAACCCTATACGCTCGATAAGCACGCGCTTTCCCGCTTTGGGCGCCTTTGGCCGCATAAGCCCTGCAGGCGTTTCCGCCAGTACCTTTTTCGAGGTAAAGAAAACCGTCAGCGCTATCGCTGCGACCATTGACCCCACGGAAATCAAGATATTCCAAACGTTATACAGATAGTGTATTTTTGTGATATTATACAGCATGGAATACGCGTATATAATTACCGTCGGGAAAATGAGCACTCCGACCAACGCGCCAAGAATGCTTCCCGCCGCTGCCGCCGTGACGGCATAGGTCATGTAATACCGCATTATCGTTCCGTTGGAATAGCCGAGCGCCTTAAGCGTGCCGATCTGCGTGCGCTGCTCCTCGACCATTCTTGACATTGTGGTAAGGCAGACCAGCGCCGCCACCAGCAGGAAGAACACCGGGAATATCGTCGCAATCTTCCCTATTCTTTCGGCGTTGCTCTCATATTCTGCGTAGCCCGCGTTGTCGCCGCGGAGGAAAACGTACCATTTCGCCTCGCCCGCGTCGGAGATTTTCTCACGCGCGTCGGCAAGTTCCTTTTCCGCGTCCGCTATCTCGGTTTTGAACTTCTCCTCGCCGTCTGCGTATTCTGCAAGCCCGTCGGCATACTGCGCCTTTGCGTCCTCAAGCTCCGTTACGCCGTCGTTATACTTTTTAACGCCGTCCTCATACTCCGCGCGCTTTTCCGCAAGCTCCGCGGCGCCGCTTTCATACTCGCTCTGCGCGTCGGCAAGCTTTTGTGCGCCCTCGTTATACTGCGCCAGTCCGTCGTTGTATTCCGCAAGCCCGTCCTCGTATTTCTTCTTTCCCTCCGCAAACTCTGCGGCGGAAGTATTATACTCAGCAAGACCCGCATTATACTGCGCATAGCCCTCGTCTATCTGCTCCTGCGCGGCGGAAAGCTGCTGCTCGCCGTCGGTTATAGTCTGTTCGTTTGCGGCAATTTCATCCGCTGCTGCGGAAAGCTGCTGCTCCGTCTGTTCGAGCGTCAGCCTTGTCTGCTCGAGCACCGCGCCCGTCTGATCAAGCGTCAGCTTCTGCGCCTCGAGCTGCGCGCGCTGCTGCTGTATCTGCGGGTTGTCCTTTCCGTAAAGCTGCTCTGCCTGCTCGAGCTGGATCTCTGCCTGCTCAAGCTGCGCCATTCCGGCGTTGTACTGCGCAAGCCCCTGCTCGTACTGCTGTTTTCCCGCGTCATACTGCGCCTGCCCGTCGGAAAGCTGCTGCTTTGCCTGCTCGAGCTGCGCTTTTCCGTCAGCCAGCTCCGCAGCCTTCGCGTCAAGCTCCGCCTGTGCGCTGTCGAGCTGCGCCTTGCTGTCGTCGAGCTGCTTCTTTGCGTCGGCAAGCTGCTTTTCGCCGTCGGCTATTTCCGCTTCCGAATCCGCAAGCGTCTGCGCCGCTTCGTCAAGCTTTGATTTGTTGTCATTTAACTCCGCCCAGCCGTCGTCAAGCTGCTTTTTCGCGTCGGAAAGCTGCTCCTCTGCGTCGGCTAGCTGTGCCGCGCCGTCGTCAAGCTCCGCTTTTGCGTCGTCAAGCTCCTTTTCTCCGTCGGCTATCTGCTGCGCCGCGTCGTCAAGCTCTGCTTTTGCGTCGGCAAGTTCTTTCTGACCGTCGATTTTAGCCTGCGCAAGCTCTTCCTCGCCGTCGGCAATTTCACGCTCCGCTTCGCCTATCACCTCGTCATAGCGTATCTCGGAGCGCTCCTTACCAAGCTCTTCTAGCTTGTCGCTTATCCTGTCGCAAAGCTCCTCGTATTCCTCGGAATAGCTCTGCATTCCCTTAAGCTCGTCGGAGGTTACATATATCTCCGTGTATACATCTTGTGTAAAATTACTCTCAGTAACATACATAAACGCGTCGATAACTCCGTCGCCGACGGTCGTGCTTCCGCGCTGTGTTATGGAAACGAACATAGGGGTGTTGTAAAATCCCACAACAGTATACTCGGAGTTATTTAACGGGAAATCTTCCGCATCTGTTAAATCCGCCATAGTAACGGTGTCGCCCAGCTCAATGCCTTTTTTTAACTGATTATAGCTGATTATGCACTCGTTTTCCGCCTGCGGATATCTTCCCTCGGTGATGTCGACCTTATTTACCTCGTCATTGTTCCACGAATAAACGCGGGTGAGGAACTCCCGCTCTCCGTTTCTCAGCGCGAGGTCTGTGTATTTCGAGGTATATACTCCCGAAACGCCGTCGATCTCGGCAATTGCCGCCGCGTCGCCGTCTGTAAGCCCGAACGTCGATAGCACGCGCAGGTCAAACAGATCGTGCTCGTCGTAATAATCGTCGGCGGACACTTTCATCATTTCGTTGGTTGCGCGGACGCCGCTGAAAAACCCGACGCCTATGGCGCATATGGTGAAGATAGAGAAAAATCGGTTCTTTGTGCGCGAGATCTCCCTAAGGATATTTTTGTTTACAGCTTTCATTTACCCTCCCGTTACCACTCTATCTCTTCCACGGGGGTAGGGTTTTCGTTTATGGAGATGCTGCTCACCTTGCTGTTTTTGATCCGTATCACCCTGTCCGCCATCGGGCAAATCGCAGAGTTGTGCGTAACGAGGATAACGGTCATTCCGTCGCGGCGGCAGGTGTCCTGCAACAGCTTAAGTATCATCTTTCCGGTGTTATAGTCTAGCGCGCCGGTCGGCTCGTCGCACAGCAGCAGCTTCGGCTTCTTGCTTAGCGCTCGCGCAATGGAAACACGCTGCTGCTCGCCTCCGGAGAGCTGCGCGGGGAAGTTGCTCATTCTTTCCCCCAGCCCAACCTTTTCAAGTATTTCCGCAGCGGGTATAAAATCTGTCGTTGTCTGCGCCGCAAGCTCCACGTTTTCCTTTGCGGTCAGATTGGGAAGAAGATTGTAAAACTGGAATATAAATCCGATATCATATCTGCGGTATTGTGTAAGCTGCTTTTTGTTATAGCCGTCTATGCGCTTTCCGTCGACGCTTATAAC
>CAMEPN010000038.1 GCA_945931735.1 uncultured Clostridia bacterium | reverse complement strand
TGCAGACGGAGCCGTGCTTGTTGCCGCCGGGTTAGTCCATGCCGTTGTCGTTTATCGTCCCGCGGCAGGTGACCGGTCCGGTAGGGGAGTCCGAGGTCGCGTAGTCAAGCCTGCTGCCCGTCTGCGGGGAATAGATGAGGTAGTACGTCCCGCCAATTTTTCTCGGGGAGCACGCCTCGAAGAAGCGGTGCGGTTCATCCGTGGGGATAATGTCAAGCTTGTAAGACCCGTCGACTACCTCGTACATATTCGGCTTAAGCTCCGCCATATAGCTGCCCTGATAGCCGCAGTAGATGTACACCCGCCCGTCGTCGTTGACAAGCACGCCCGGGTCGATAAAGGTGCCGTCGTCGTAGTGGTCGGGAATATCGTACTTGTATTTCGACAGCAGCTTGAAAGGTCCCTCGGGGCGGTCGCTGACGCCGACGCAGCCCTTCGCGCCGACGATATACGCGTAAAGGTAGTACTTCCCGTCCTTTTCGACAACGTCGGGCGCGAAAAGAAGGTTGTCCGTCCAGTCGACGTCGGCGGGCGTTTCTCCGTCAATGGTGCGGAAGCAGTCGCCGTGGCAGACCCATTTGTTCGGGTCGGAGAGCGGCGCGCTCCATACCTTGAGCTTGTTGTCGCAGAAATCAATGCTGCCCGCGCGGTCGTGCGAGCCGTAGACGTATATCCTGCCGCCGAAAACGCGCGGCTCGCCGTCGGGGATATATTCCCAGCGGGGGAGATATGGATTTGCCATAAAAGTCACCTCGTATTATTTTGTGTTTACTCCAATGATACCATGCGGCGGGGCATTTTTCAATAGCAGATGGTGCAAAAAAATCGCAGAGCTGCACAATATGACAGTTGAATAGACTGATATCAAAAAAACATTGCCGCGCTACTTGCAATTTCTTTAATAATGTGTTATAATTATTATGATTGAGGGCATAGCAGTGCCTTTTTGAAAAAATAACACCATGCGATCATTCATTTAAGGAGGACATAACTCATGGCAGATATACAGAAATTATACGACCTTTGGCTTGAAAAGGCGGTTGCCGACCCCGACCTTAAGACAGAGCTTGAGAGCGTTGCGGACGACGAGGACGCGAAGAACGACCGTTTCTACCGCGAGCTTGAGTTCGGCACAGGCGGTCTGCGCGGCGTTATCGGCGCGGGTACCAACCGCCTTAACGTCTACACAGTTAAAAAGGCTACACAGGGTCTTGCGGATTATATCCTGTCGGGCGGCGTTGAGAAGAGCGTTGCCATCGCATACGACAGCAGAATAAAGTCCGATTACTTCGCGAAGAGCGCCGCTGAGGTGCTCGCCGCAAACGGCATTAAAGTGCACATCTACAAGGAGCTTATGCCTACCCCTATGCTTTCGTGGGCGGTAAGAGCGCTCGGCTGCGGCGCGGGCATAGTTGTCACCGCTTCCCACAACCCCGCTAAGTACAACGGCTACAAGGTATACGGCTCCGACGGCTGCCAGCTTACTCTTGAGGCTGCGAACGCCGTTCTCGAAAAGATAAACAGCCTTGACATTTTCGCCGACGTTAAGTCCGTTGATTTCGATAAAGCGGTCGCTGACGGCACGGTAAGCTACATAGAGGACAACGTTATCGACGCGTACATCGCGAAGGTGCGCGAGCAGGGTCTGCATACCGACCTTGTCGCTTCCAGCGGATTAAAGGTAGTATACACCCCCCTCAACGGCACAGGCAACAAGCCTGTCCGCCGCATACTCAAAGAGATTGGCGTTAAGGACGTCGTTGTCGTTCCCGAGCAGGAGAACCCCGACGGCCACTTCCCGACCTGCCCGTTCCCGAACCCCGAGATCGAAGAGGCGCTGCACTGCGGTCTTGAGCTTTGCAAGACGGAGAAGCCCGACCTGCTGCTCGCGACCGACCCCGACTGCGACCGCGTAGGTATCGCAGTTCCCGACGGCGACCACTACGAGCTGTTCACCGGAAACGAAGTAGGCGCGCTGCTGCTCGAGTACATCTGCAAGGAGCGTATCGCTCTCGGAACAATGCCTAAGAACCCCGTTGCGGTCAAGACTATCGTAACCACCGACATCACAAAGGCTATCTGCGCGAAGTACGGCGTTGAGCTGCGCGAGGTGCTGACAGGCTTTAAGTTCATCGGCGAGCAGATCGGCTTCCTCGAGGCAAAGGGCGAGGAGAACCGCTATATATTCGGCTTCGAGGAGAGCTACGGCTACCTCGCGGGCGGCTATGTACGCGACAAGGACGCTGTCGTTGCGTCCATGCTGATATGCGAGATGGCGGCGTTCTACCGCACAAAGGGCATCTCCCTCATCGAAGCGAGAAAGCGTATGTACGACGAGTACGGCGTATATTACAACAAGCTCGAGAACTTCACCTGCGAGGGCGCGAGCGGCATGGAGCGCATGAAGGAGATCATGGCAGGCCTGCGCGCAAACGCTCCCAAGACTATCGGCGGCGTTAAGGTGCTTGCAGTTGCGGATTACAAGTCGGGCGTAAAGACTGCTGCCGACGGCGCGACCGAGGCTATCACACTGCCGAAGTCCGACGTTATCACGTTCAGCCTTGACGACGCGGCAAGCGTTATCATCAGACCCTCGGGCACAGAGCCTAAGATAAAGGTATATTATACCACAAAGGGCGCGGACAAGGACGCTGCCGTTAAGCTCCAGAAGGCGCTTTCCGCTGATTTTACAAAAATTCTCGGCTTCTGAGTATAAAAAAGTTTAAAAAACCCCTTGATTTTTCTGAAACAATGTGATATAATAATATACTGTAATGATATAAAAACGGATTGAGGTGACAATCATGAAGGAAGGTATCCATCCCGCATACGAGGCAACTACCATCAGATGCGCTTGCGGCAACGAGATCGAAACACGCTCTACCAAGAAGGACATCAGAGTAGAAATCTGCTCTAAGTGCCACCCGTTCTTTACCGGTAAGCAGAAGCTGGTTGATTCCGGCGGACGTGTTGACAGATTCAAGAAGCGCTACAATATGGGCAAGTAATTTCTCGTCCCCCGAGAACGGCGTAGTCCCCTGCGCCATACTGCCGAGGTATTGCTTTAAGTCAAAACCACAGAACTCACGCATAGCATTTATGCGTGAGTTTTTGCGTTTAAGGGCGACATGAAAAACGGAGGTGCTTTCGTGGAATACAAGACCATTGCGCGGGCGTGCGAGGCGCGCTTTGTCGAGAAGAAATCGGAGTTCATCGGGTATCTGTGCCCCGTGCAGACCGAGGAGCAGGCTGTCGCGTTCGTAGAGCACATTCGCGCCATGCATCGAAAGGCGACCCACAACTGCTATGCCTATATCCTCCGCGAAAACAACACCGTCCGCCATTCCGACGACGGCGAGCCGGGCGGGACCGCGGGCGTTCCGATATACGAGGTGCTGCGCAAGGAGGGGCTGACCGACGTATGCTGCGTTGTCACGCGGTATTTTGGGGGCATTCTCCTCGGAGCGGGCGGGCTTGTCCGCGCATACACAAAGGGCGCGAAGGACGCTGTTGACGCCGCGGAAATAAAGCAGATGGCAATGGCGGCGCAGGTCGATATCACGGTGGATTACGGGCTTTACGGACGGCTCGCGCAGATATTCGCCGACTTCGACGCGCGGGTCGGGCAGGAGGATTTCGCCGACAACGTGCGTATCACCGTATTTATCCGCGAGGAAAACGCAGAAAAGCTGCGCGATAAGCTCGTTGATAGCTGCAACGGTAATATTGATGTGAAAATCGCACAAAAACTGAACTATGATTTTGCACAAAATAAATAAAAATAGCGCGGCAAAAAAGGTATAAGCGGGTCGAAAACTGTATATAATAATAGGAAGACTTTTTTTGTAGGAGGAACGCCATGACCCCGCGCGAACGTACCATGCATAACGAAAGACTGACGCTGTGCGAATTTGCGTGCAGGTCGGAGGATACAAAGGGCAGGGCGCGCCCCGAACAGCCCGACGATTTCCGCACGGATTTCCAGCGCGACCGCGACAGGATAATCCACTGCAACGCGTTCCGCAGGCTGAAGCACAAGACGCAGGTGTTCCTTATCCCCCATTCCGACCACTACCGCACAAGGCTGACCCACACGCTCGAGGTGAGCCAGATATCGCGCACCGTTGCCTGCGCGCTCGGGCTGAACGAGAACCTGACCGAGGCTATCGCGCTGGGGCACGACCTCGGACATACCCCGTTCGGGCACGACGGCGAGCGCGTGCTGAACGAGCTGCTCCCGAACGGCTTCGCGCATAATTTGCAGAGCAAGCGCGTTGTCGAGGTGATCGAGCGCGACGGCGAGGGACTTAACCTCACTGCGGAGGTCATCGACGGCATTGTCGGGCATACGGGAAAGGCTTCGCCGCCTTCCACCCGAGAGGGCATGATCGTCCGCTTCTGCGACAAGATAGCCTACATAAACCACGACATCGAGGACGCCATACGCGGCGGTGTCATAACGCAGGAGGAGCTTCCCGAGTTCCCCGTGAAAATCCTCGGCGAAACCAAGTCGCAGCGCATAACAACGCTAGTCCGCTCCCTTGTGGAGAACGGCGCGGAGGAAATACGCATGGATCCCGTCGTAAAAAAGGCGCACGACGAGCTGCGCGCGTTCATGTTCGAGCGGGTGTATCATGCCGAACCGACCGTTTCCGAAAAGGACAAGGCGGGGCATATAATCGAATTTCTCTTCCGTTATTTCAGCGACCACCCCGAAAAAATGCCGGAGCTTTACCGCTCGCTCGCGGACATGTATGACCTGCCGACCGCGATAGGCGACTATATCAGCGGAATGACCGACGATTACGCGGTGGATTATTTCAAGGAGCTTTGTATCCCCAAGGGCTGGAACGGCGGATATATTAAAATAGGTTAAAGGCGGGAAGCCTTTACGGGCACAGGAGGCGTCACATGGCTTTTTCGGAGGATTTTCTGAGGGAAGTCCGCGATAACAACGATATAATTTCCGTGGCGCAGAGCTATGTTGAGCTGAAACGCGTCGGCTCGAGGTACACCTGCAAATGTCCGTTTCACTCGGACGACAGCCCGTCCTGCACGTTTTACACCGACACGAACAGCTTCTTCTGCTTCGGCTGTCATGCGGGCGGCGACGTCATTACGTTCATACGGCTTATCGAAAATCTTGATTACCCCGAGGCGGTGCGCTTCCTCGCGCAGCGCGCGGGATTGTCTTTGCCCGAGGATAAGGCGGACGGCAGCGATGTCCTGCGCCGAAAGCTTTACGAGATGAACCGCACCGCGGGGCGGTATTTCCATGAGCAGCTTTTTTCCCCCGCAGGGAGCAGGGGCTTGGAGTACCTCAAGCGCCGCGGTCTGTCCGAGCATACGATAAAGCGCTTCGGGCTTGGCTATGCGGCGGACGACTATCACGCGCTGCAATATTTCATGCGCTCGAAAGGCTATTCCGACTTCGACCTCGCGGACGGCGCTCTGCTCGCGCGGAACAACAATAAAATGTACGACAAATTCCGCGACCGCGTTATGTTCCCGATTTTCGACCAAAGGGGGAACGTCGTGGCGTTCGGCGGACGCGCGCTTAAGGAGGGCGAGCGGGCGAAGTACCTCAACAGTGACGAAACCAAGATATTCCAAAAACGCGAGATGCTTTACGCGCTGAATTACGCAAAAAATTCAAAGGCGGATTATTTTATCCTCTGCGAGGGCTACATGGACGTAATTTCCATGCACCAAGCGGGCTTTGACAGCGCGGTCGCGACGCTCGGCACCGCGATAACCCCCGAGCAGGCAAGGCTCATCGCGCGCATGGGAAAGAAAAACGTTATCCTGTCCTACGACTCCGACGCGCCCGGTCAGGCTGCGGCAACGCGCGGCATAAACCTGCTCGCGCAGGTGGGTATAAGGGCAATGGTGCTTAAAATGGACGGGGCGAAGGATCCCGATGAATTTATAAAGAAATTCGGAGCCGAGGCGTTCCGACACCTTATCGAAAGCTCGGGCAATGCCATTGACTACGAAATGGACAAGCTCACCGCAGGGCTGGACATGATGACCGAGGACGGAAAGTCCGCCTATATAAAAAAGGCGGTCGGCTTCCTCGCGGGAATATCCGACGACCTCGACAGGAACGTCTACATCTCCCGCGCGGCGCGGCTTTCCGATATCCCCGCGGACACTGTGCGTGTTGCGGTCGAGGCGGAGATGAAGCGCCGCAAGCGGAAAAGCGACCGCGATTTCCGCCGCGAGCTGATACACCCGAGAAACAGCGACAAGATAAACCCCGACGCGTACAAAATGCCGCGGGAGGAAAAGGCGGAGCGCGGAATAATCTGCGCGCTTTACCATGACCCCGAAAAGCTTGACAAAATTTTGGAAAAGCTGAGCGGCGGCTTTGTTACCGATTTTAATAAAAGAGTTTTCTCACATCTTGTAAAGCTGGTGAGAAACGGCACAACGCCTGACATTTCCCTTTTCAACGAAGAATTTGAGAGCGCTGAAATGGGAAGAATAACGGCAATAGTAAGCGACACTATGCTCGCCTACGACAACGACGCGCTGGAAGATTATATAAAAACACTCAATGAGTACAGCGCAAACGCGGCGCGGAAAGACGCCGCGTCGATGACAGACGACGAAATGCTGCGTCTGGCACAGGAATTAAAGGAGAAGAAAAAATAATGGCAGAGAACACAGGGACAACTAACGCGCTTGAGGAGCTGTTCAATCAGGGAAAAATAAAAGGAAGCCTGACGGCAAAGGAAATAACCGACGCGCTCGAGGAGCTGAATTTCGACGCAGACCAGATAAACCACATCTTCGAGAAGATAGTCAGCATGAATATCAAGATAGTCGACAATTTCGACGCCGACCTTGATATCGACAATATCCTGGACTACTCCGACCGCGACGACGCCGACGATTTCGACGCGGACGCGATGCTCGCCGACGATTCCGTGAAGCTGTATCTGAAGGAAATAGGCAGGATACCGCTGCTCACCACGGAGGAGGAGATAGACCTTGCGGCGAGAATGGCGGCGGGCGACCCTTACGCCAAGAAAAGGCTCAGCGAAGCCAATTTAAGGCTTGTCGTCAGCATAGCGAAAAAATACGTCCGCAGGGGTATGCAGTTCCTTGACCTTATCCAAGAGGGAAACATGGGGCTTATCAAGGCTGTTGAAAAGTTCGACTATACAAAGGGCTTCAAGTTCTCGACCTACGCGACGTGGTGGATAAGGCAGTCGATAACCCGCGCCATTGCCGACCAGGCGAGAACTATCCGTATCCCCGTCCACATGGTGGAAACTATCACCAAGGTAAAAAAGGCGCAGAGCCAGCTTCTGCATGAAAACGGCTGCGAGCCGAGCGAGGACGAGATAGCCCAGAGCCTCGGAATGACCACCGATAAGGTTCGCGAGATAATACGAATAGCGCAGGACCCCGTTTCGCTCGAAACGCCTATCGGCGAGGAAGAGGACAGCCACCTCGGCGATTTTATCCCCGACGACGAAGCGCCCGCCCCCGCCGACGAGGCGTGCAACAGTATGCTAAAGCAGCAGCTCGGCGAGGTGCTCGACACGCTGACCGATAGGGAAAAGCGCGTTATAATCCTCCGCTTCGGTCTTATCGACGGCAGACAGCGTACTCTTGAGGAGGTCGGGCAGGAATTTCAGGTGACGCGCGAGCGTATCCGCCAGATAGAAACAAAGGCGCTCCGAAAGCTGCGCCACCCGACAAGAAGCCGCAAGCTCAAGGATTATCTCGAATAACGGGAATGACTACATACGACGGTTCGCCGCAGGAACGGTTTCAGAATATCAGCCCATTGAAAGGATATTTGATATATGAGTGGAAATGAAAAAAATTTACTGCATGACCTGCTCGAGCGGGGAAAACAGACGGGCAAGCTCAGCACAAAGGAGCTTTACAGCGTAATTGACGAAACTGATGTTGATATAGACAAGCTCAATGAATTTCTCGAGGCAAACAATATATCTATCGACGACGATTACAGCGTCGACGAGGACCTCAGCAAGGCGCTCGAATACACCGACGACAGCGGCGACGACGGCGTCGGCGTAGACGACCCCGTAAAGATACATCTTCGCGAAATAGGAAAGATTCCGTTGCTCACCGCGGAGGAGGAAATAAAGCTCGCCGAGGAGATATCGCAGGGAAATCAGGCGGCGCGCGACAGGCTCATCGTCGCGAATATGCGCCTTGTCGTAAGCATCGCGAAGCATTACGTCGGACGCGGTATGCCGCTGCTCGACCTCATACAGGAGGGGTACAGCGGGCTTATCAAGGCGGTCGAAAAGTTCGACCATACAAAGGGGTATAAATTCTCGACCTACGCGACATGGTGGATAAGGCAGTCGATAACCCGCGCTATCGCAGATCAGGCGAGGACTATCCGTATCCCCGTCCACATGGTGGAAACTATATCCAAGGTCAAGAAGGCGCAGAACCTGCTGCTCCACAAAAACGGCCACGAGCCGACGATCGACGAGATATCCAAGGAGCTGAATATGACGCCCGAAAGGGTCCGCGAGGTCATAAGGATAGCACAGGATCCCGTGTCGCTTGAGGCGCCCGTTGGCGAGGAGGAGGACAGCTTCCTTGGGGATTTCATTCCCGACGAGGACGCGCCCGCGCCCATTGACGCGGCGATGCAGTCGGTGTTCCGCGACGAGCTGAACAAGGCGCTGGACACGCTGCCCGAGCGGGAGCGCGACGTGCTGAAGTTCCGCTACGGCATAGGCAGCGACCGCGCGCATACTCTCGAGGAGGTCGGACGGGAGTTCAAGGTGACGCGCGAGCGCATACGCCAGATAGAAGCAAAGGCGCTCAGAAAGCTGCGCCAGCAGTCAAGAAGTAAAAATCTGAGGGTGTTCCTCGACTGACGGGGAGCATACATAATAAATGTCCCCGATTTTTTCGGGGACATTTTGTATATCAAGCGTCAGAACGCGTCCATCAGCGTGCCGATCATTCTGAATGCTTTTGCGGCGGTCATTCTGCGGAACGAGTGCCTGCCGCAGAGGGATCTTACTGCAAGAAATGCAAGACTTCCCGCAACAACTCCCG
>CAMEPN010000037.1 GCA_945931735.1 uncultured Clostridia bacterium | reverse complement strand
GCGCAGTGCGGATGTTCGTCGGAAAAGTCCCTTTAGGGACTTTTTCGACGGTCTGATGAGCCGCCATTTCGGGCGGCTCATTCTGTTTTTATTCCGTGGTCATTCCCTCGAGCGCTGCTTCATTGCGCGCTCTATCTCTCTGCCCGCGTCGCGCTTCGCCATGTCGTCGCGCTTGTCGTGGAGCTTTTTGCCCTTGCACAGCCCGACCTGTACCTTGACCCTGCTGTCCTTGAAATACAGCGAGATCGGTATGAGCGTGTAGCCGCCCTGCTTTACCTGCCCGAACAGCTTCAGTATCTCCTTTTTGTGCATAAGGAGCCTGCGGACGCGGTACGGGTCGCGGTTGAAGATATTTCCCTTTTCATAGGGAGCGATGTGCATATTGCGGATAAAAGCCTCTCCGTTTTCAATGGATATCCATGAATCCTTAAGGTTGACGCCGCCCTGACGAATGGATTTAACCTCCGTTCCGAACAGCTCGATACCCGCCTCGTAGCTCTCGATGATGAAATATTCATGGCGCGCCTGACGGTTCTCGGAAATGGTTTTTGTGTTCATTTTGCCTCCCTTTTCCCGCGGCAGTCACCGTGGGATCATTCCATTCCGATGCTGTATTTGAGGATAGACACTGCGTCGTCCGCTCTTACCCAGCCGTCGCCGTTGACGTCGCCCGCCGCCTTCTGCGCATAGGCGTCGATAGTTACCTCGCCCGTTACCGCGCGGAGGATAACCACCGCGTCAAGAGCGGTGATGTTTCCGTCGCCGTCAATGTCCCCGGGGACAACGACAGTATAGGACGTGCTGCTGCCCGCAGCAGTCGCGGTCATTCCCGTCGCGATATAGTCGCTGTCGGAAGCCGCGGTTCCGTCCGCCTTTCTGACAGTAACGGAATCGCCGTTCTCAAGAGAATCCTTGAACGACCTTACTGTGTACTTCTTCTTGAATGTGCTCGAAATGGTAAGCTTGCTGTGATCTATTGCAAAATTGTTTGAGATCATCTCAAAGTTCTGGAGAACAGAGCTTATGAAATAATCGCCGCCCTCGTCAAGGCTGAGCGTAACGCTGCCGCTCTTGACGGTCACGTCGCCGATAAGCTCGGAAGTCTTTGCCGACGCGTCCCATTTGTAAAGGCGGTATGTACCGTTGGTGTACTTGCCCGATACGTCCAGCGTTATCGACGCCTTGCCGGGGAACGTTCCCGTTTCGGCAAAGGAGATTATCTGATAATCGCTCGCGCTGCCCACCTTAAGGCGTATCGCTTCTTCGTTTGCGGACTCGTACTTTATCTCGGGGTCGAACGCCTTGGGATCGGTGATATCCTTTCCGTTGAACGTCCACTTATACTTATATCCGTCGCGCGTAACGCCCGAATAGGTCACGGTCTTGTTCTCGCCGTATATCGCGTCGAAATCGGACTTGGGAGCCTTGTCCGGCACGGAAAGCGAGGTCGCGATAAGACCCGACTGTGCTTCCTGATACGCCTTTATCGCGGAGTTTGCGTCGGAAACGGACGCGTCCGTATCGGCAGACACTTCCTTAAGCCTTGCGACAGCAGCCGCGAATTTAGCCCAGCTTGCCGCCGAATAGTCAGCCTCTTTGTAGGAAGAGGAGATGGAAATAAGGTCGGTAAGCACCTTCTTGGTGTCCGCGGAAATGCCATCAACGAGCGCATTCTTCGCCCTCTCCAGCCCTGTAAGCGCGTCCCTTATCATCTCGCTGTCGGCGTTATCGTAGGCAAGTATCGTGGTCGCCGTTTTGAGCGCCGCCTCGAAGTTCGTCCAGCTCGTTTCGGCATAATCGCTCTTCTGATAGTCATTGCACTCGTCGATGAGCGTTTCAAGGCGAACCTTTGTCGTAGAGGGGTCGTCGCCGTCGAGGAAGTAAATCTTTACCGTCGCCGCAGTCTTGGGGTTGCCGAGGCTGCCGCCGTAAAGCCTTACCACAACGTCAACGCTCGCCGACTTGCCCGTAAAGGAAACAGTATGCTCCTTGTCGACATACTTGGAAAGATCCCATACCTCAAAATCAAGCGAATGATAATAATCGGCGTCGTCTATGACATCGGTGTCCTCGGGGTCGTCCTCGTTGTACGGAGGGAAATTCGGGTCATAGAAAAATTCGGGCAGAGCGGTGCCGTCCGACATCTTGACCGACGCCAGTATCTTGTTCTTGAGCGCGTTTTCGTTTATCGTTTCGCCCTTCATGAAATAATATGTGGAAGGGGTTGCGGTGATGGAGCGCTGTCCCGTGGTGTTGATAAGGTTGCCGCTTATCTTCTTGGTGGCAATGTCCATCGAAACATACCACGACGGAACGCTCGTGAGATAGTTGTTGCTTATGTCGATGCTTGTAAGGCTTATGCAGTTGTTGAGGTCAACATTGCCGAACGACGAGTTGCGAAGCAGGTTATTGGAGAGATTGAGCGTGCGAAGCCTTGCCATATATTCTATGCACCTAGGAAGATTTTCAAGCTTCATGCCGCTTAGATTGAGCGAGGTCAGCCTTTCGAGGTCGGAGAAGGTGATGTCGCCGATGCTCTTTCGGGTAGCGGAAATTATGGTTTTTTCAAACTGCTCCTGCGCCTCGCGGCTGCTGTCTGTATCGAACATTGATAACGGAACATAATCGCTGCTTTGGTATACCGGCTCTGTGACCGCTGCCACAGGAACTCCGATAACGGCGGGCACCGACGAAACAGCGATCGCCGCAGCAGTCAGAACGGATAATATCTTTCTTGTCTTAGCCATTTCAACTACGTCCTTTCTTGTAACTGCCGCGCGAAGCTCCCCGGGATCGGCGGCAGATTTTTCATTTCGGCTTGCAGCAGGCAGAATGCTCCGCTGCATATAATTATACAATTTTAGTATAGCATACTTTTTCGTTTTTGGCAATAGCTTTTTCAAATTTTGGCTAAAAACCGATATCCGCTGTCATGGTGCATAATAAAATACGCAAATAAGCCCTTATTTTTTTCATAGGACGTGTAAATGAAAAACTTGACATTTCGGCGGAAATATTATATAATTAATAAAAAAGGATCTAGGGGGATATTTTATGGCAGACAGAAATACACTGCTTATTGTCGATGATTTCGAGTTCAATCGCCTTATGCTCTGCGACACCTTTAACGACCGCAGCGTTATCGAAGCGGAAAACGGTCAGCGCGCAATAGAAGAGTTTGAGCGCCACAAGGACGAGCTGTGCGCTGTCCTGCTGGATATCATGATGCCTGTCATGGACGGCTTCGGCGTTCTTGAATATCTCGTAAAGAACGGATACATAGACGATATCCCCGTTTTCATAATCAGCGCGGACACCTCCGACAAGTCGCTCTCCCGCGCATATGACCTCGGCGCGGCGGACGTTATCGCAAAGCCGTTCAATATCCGCTTTGTAAGACGTCGCATAGACAACATAATCGAGCTTTATAACCAGCGCAGACATCTCCGCTCCGTTGTCAGCGCCCAGAGCAAAATACTCGAGCAGCAGAACAGTAAGTAATGCAGGAAATATATCCCTTAATATAAACCGAAACGGCGCTCCGTCAACCGAAGCGCCGTTTATTTTATGCTCTCTTATCCGAGGCTTTCGTTTTTTGAGCAGCCTCCGCGCCGCAGCGCCCGCAGGCGGAACAGCCGCCCCCGCAGGAGGAACAGCTTCCGCAGGAGCATTTTCCGGCGCGCTTGTCCTTAACAATTTTGCGGATAATGAGCGCGATAACGCCGAGCAGAACTGCCCCGACGATTATCGAGCCGTAATTACAAGCAAGAAAATCCAACACCCGAAACACCTCCGAAAATGCGCTCTCCGTATATCCGAAAACCGACCCGAATTATAAGTTATCTACCTCTTCATCGGCAAGCGACGGCTCCTTGTGCGGTCTGAACAGGAGATAAATAAGACCGATAAGGAATACGACCGCGAATACAAGGCTGACAATATTCACAACGCCGCCCGCGCCTGCTGTCATGAGCCTGCCCGTGAACAGATTGCCGAGCTGGTTCACGATAAGCGAGATAACATACGCAAAGCCGCATTCATACCCTATCGCTATCCAAAACCACTTTGTGCTGTTCATCTCGCGCTTTATCGCGCCCATAGCCGCAACGCAGGGAGCGCACAGCAGATTGAAAATAAGGAACGACATTCCGCTTACAGGCGTGAACGCCTGAGCGAGCGCCGCATAGACGGATATATCCCCGCCGCCGTACAGAACTCCAAGCGTTCCGACAATGTTCTCCTTTGCGACTAGCCCCGTAAGCGTCGCGACCGTCGCCTGCCAGCTGCCCCAGCCGAGCGGAGCGAAAATCGGGCTGATAACGTTCCCGATCGCCGCAAGGAACGAAAACTCCATTTGGTCGGCGGTGAGCATCTGAAATCTGCCGTCGACAAATCCGCAGTAGGAAGCGAACCAAACTATCACGGTAAACAGCAGGATTATCGTGCCCGCTTTCTTGATGAACTCCCAGCCGCGCTCCCACATTGCGCGCAGAACGCTTGACGCCGCGGGGATATGGTACGCGGGAAGCTCCATAACAAACGGAGCGGGGTTTCCCGCGAACATCTTAGTTTTCTTAAGGATAATTCCCGAAATAATTATCGCCGCGATACCGATGAAATAAGCGCCCGTCGATACCCACGGAGAGCCGCCGAAAAGCGCTCCCGCTATCATCGCGATAAACGGCACCTTTGCGCCGCAGGGTATAAATGTCGTAGTCATGATAGTTATGCGGCGGTCGCGCTGATTTTCTATCGTTCGCGAAGCCATTATCCCGGGAACGCCGCAGCCCGTGCCGATAAGTATAGGGATAAAGGACTTTCCCGATAGCCCGAATTTGCGGAATATGCGGTCAAGCACGAACGCAACGCGGGACATATAGCCGCAAAGCTCCAAAAATGACAGAAAGAAGAAAAGCACCAAAAGCTGCGGAACGAACCCGAGAACACCGCCCACGCCGCTCACTATCCCGTCGACAATGAGCCGCTTCAGCCAGTCGACGCAGTTCAGCGCGTCCAGTCCCTGTTCGACCAGCACGGGAACGCCCGGCACCCACGGCCCGTAATCGGCAGGGTCAGGCTCGTCAAAGCCGTTCTCCCCGAAATAGGAAACGGCGTCAACGTAGGTCATTCCGACGGTCAGCTCTTTATCAGCATTTTTGGGTATCTCTGAATAATACGCGGTAAGCTCCGACTCCGAAAGATCCTCCTCGTTCACAACAGTTACCTGCGCGCGATAATCGGACGCAGTGTACGCCGAAATGTCCGCAAGAGCCGCCTTTTCGTCGAAATCCGCCGCTTCGGTATCGGGCGCCATTCCGAACGCCTCCAGAGCGTTCATTGCGTCGCCGTACTCCCCCGCCGCTTCTTCATAAGCCCCTCTGCCTATCCCGAGGAGATACCACCCCTCGCCGAACAGCCCGTCGTTCGCCCATTCGGTAGCCGCAGAGCCTACCGTCACCATCGAAACATAATACACCAGAAACATTATCACCGCGAAGATCGGTATGCTGAGCCAGCGGTTGGTGACTATCCTGTCTATCTTGTCCGAAACGGTAAATTTGCCCCTGTTCTTTTTCTTAAGGCAGTCCTTGATTATGGAGCCTATGTAAAGATAGCGCTCGTTGGTGATTATGCTCTCGGAGTTGTCCTCCATCTCCGCTTCGGCGGACTTGATGTCCTTTTCGATGTGCTCCATGGTTTCCGCGGGGATATTCAGCGTTTCAAGCACCTTTTCGTCGCGCTCGAATATCTTTATAGCGTACCACCTCTGCTGCTCCTCGGGCATATTGTGCAGAAACGCTTCCTCGATATGCGCGACGGCGTGCTCTACGCAGCCCGAGAACATATGCCGCGGGACAGCTTTCTTGCCCGATTTTGCGACAGCGACCGCCCTTTCCGCCGCCTCCGTTATGCCCTTGCCCTTGAGCGCGGATATCTCGCAGACCTCGCAGCCAAGCTCCTTTGAAAGCTGCTCGAAATTTATACTGTCGCCGTTTTTCTCAACGACGTCCATCATGTTTATCGCAGCGACGAGCGGAATGCCAAGCTCGGTGAGCTGCGTGGTGAGATAAAGGTTGCGCTCAAGGTTGGTGCCGTCGATTATGTTAAGTATCGCGTCGGGTCTTTCGTTTATGAGGTAATTTCTCGCAACGACCTCCTCAAGGGTGTAGGGCGAGAGCGAATATGTGCCCGGAAGGTCGGTTATGATAACGTCCTTGCTGCCCTTGAGCCTGCCCTCCTTTTTCTCGACAGTTACCCCTGGCCAGTTTCCGACATACTGCGCGGAGCCTGTCAGCGCGTTGAACAGCGTGGTCTTTCCGCAGTTAGGATTGCCCGCCAGCGCTATTTTTATATCCATTTTTGCTCGATCTCCTCTCGATTAACGGCGACTAACTTCTGCACAAAGCGTTCCCCGCCGACATCTTTTTACAGGCTGAATTTGCTTAAGATTCAGCCCAAAATTACCGCAGCGATAACGGTCACACCATTATTTTCTGCGCCATTTCCTTTGAAACGGCAACGCGGGAGTCCTTGACGCTGACGATAACATTTCCGCCAAGCCTGCTGATTATCATTATCTCCCCTCCGACGATAAATCCGAGGTTCTCCAGAAACTGGCGCGTTTCCGGCTTGCCGCCTATTTTCTTTATCATGAGCTGCTCGCTCGTTTCCGCCATAGTAAGAGGCATCATTTCTGTCCCCTCCTTATATATTAAGCCTTTCGGCAGTAAAATATGACGATAGAAGAAGTTAGTATCTTCTAACATCAATATATGATAGCGCATTTTTTCTTTGTTGTCAATAGCTCCGGCAGACTTTTTCGGCTTGATACCCATTTTTGGCAAAAATGCAGTTAGGTAAGCCTTACTGTTTAGTTTTTTTAGTGATAATATACAACCCGACTCCCCGCAGAAACGGCTTGCTTTTCTTGATTTTTAGGTGGGAATATGCTATAATTCTGTGTAGAGTGCAAGGAAAGAAGATGGTTTTTTGGCAAGACAATATGAAATGGATATGTGCAGCGGCTCGGTATTGAAAAAGCTGCTGATGTTCACGCTGCCACTGATGGCTTCGAGCATTCTCCAGCTCCTGTTCAACGCGGCGGATATAATCGTCGTCGGTCGCTTCGCGGGGGACAACTCCCTTGCGGCGGTCGGCTCCAACACCGCGCTGATAAACCTGCTGACGAATCTCTTCGTCGGGCTTTCGGTCGGCGTGAACGTTGTCGCGGCAAAGGCGCACGGCGCAGGCGACAGCGAAAACCTCTCCAATGTAACGCATACGGCGGTGCTGATGAGCCTGTTCAGCGGGCTGCTTCTCGCAGCGGTCGGGCTTATTTTCGCGCCGCAGCTCCTCACCCTCATGCAGACGCCCGAAAACGTGCTCCCGCTCGCGGTGACATATCTGAGGGTCTACTTCGCGGGAATGCCCTCGGTAATGCTGTACAACTTCGGCGCGGCGCTGCTTCGCTCCGTCGGCGATACGAAACGCCCGCTTTATTTTCTCATCATCGCGGGCATAATAAATGTTGCGCTTAACCTTGTTTTCGTTATTCTGCTCAAAATGGACGTGGCAGGCGTTGCGCTCGCGACCGTTATTTCCGAAACGGTATCAGCGGCGCTGGTCGTTCTCTGCCTTATCCATGAGCAGGGCGGGATACGCCTTGAGCCGAAAAAGCTGCGTATCCATGGGAAAAATCTCGGCGAAATTCTCCGCGTCGGTCTGCCCGCAGGCTTTCAGGGGGTGGTTTTCGCGCTGTCCAATGTCGTTATCCAGTCCTCTATAAATCTTTTCGGCGACATCGTTGTTGCGGGAAACTCCGCTGCGGCTAACATAGAGGGCTTTATCTACATGGCGATGAACTCGTTCTACCAGGCGGCTATCTCCTTTACCGGTCAGCACGTCGGCGCACGGAAGTTCGAGAGGATACCGAAAATACTGTTCTGCGCGCAGCTCTGCGTGGTCGCAACGGGGCTTATCCTCGGCTGGACGGCGTATATGTTCGGCAGGCCGCTGCTCGGGATATACACGGAAACCCCCGCCGCCATTGACGCGGGAATGACCCGTATGAGCGTTATCTCGACAACATATTTCCTCTGCGGGATAATGGACGTTATGGTCGGAATGATGCGCGGGCTTGGGTATTCGGTCGTGCCGATGATAGTTTCCCTCGCGGGCGCCTGCGGACTCAGAATACTGTGGATAGCGACGGTGTTCCAAACAGAGCAGTATCACAGCGTTTTCACGGTTTATATTTCCTATCCGATAACGTGGACGGTAACGCTGCTGGTGCATATAATATGCTTTATAATCGTATGGAGAAAACTGAAAAAACGGGAGTCAGCCTATTTTGATGAAGTAAAAAAACGGAAGAAAACCACAGCCTGACATCACCCGATATTCTCCGAACTCTGTAAAATGCTCAATTAAAGCCCGCGCGGCGGCAGGTAATTTGTCATTTTTCCGAAAATGGCTAAAATTCTGCAAGAAACAGAAAAAGCACTTGCAAAACAATATCCACTATGTTATAATGTTAAAAGAAAGACAGCGGGCAATTTACCGCAATCACGGAAAGGAACTATGGAACAATGCTTTATACACAGATGACAAGGGAGCAGCTTGCCGCCGAAAAGGCGGAGCTTGAAAAGGAATACAGCGCACACAAGGCAAAGGGGCTTAAGCTGGATATGTCCAGAGGAAAGCCCGCGCCCTCTCAGCTCGACCTCACGATGGATATGCTGACCTGCCTCGGCGGCGAATATAAGACCGAAAGCGGAACAGACTGCCGAAACTACGGTCTGCTCGACGGTATCCCCGAGGCGAAGGCTCTGCTCGCGGATATTCTTGACGTCAAGCCCGAGAACGTTATCGTCGGCGGAAACTCGTCCCTCCAGCTCATGTATGATACCATTATCCGCGCGCTTCAGCTCGGCGTGCTCGGCAGCGAGAAGCCGTGGTGCAAGTACGATAAGGTAAAGTTCCTCTGCCCCGTTCCCGGCTACGACCGTCATTTTGCGATCTGCCAGTCGCTCGGCATCGAGATGATAAACATTGAATACAAGGAAAACGGCCCCGACATGGACGAGGTAGAGCGCCTTGTTTCCTCCGACGAGTCCATAAAGGGTATATGGTGCG
>CAMEPN010000036.1 GCA_945931735.1 uncultured Clostridia bacterium | reverse complement strand
GTCAGAAACAAGCTGAACCCGGGGCTGTGGGGGCTTAAAAATCGGTCGCGGGAAACGTGGCAGTGCGTTCTCCCGAACGGGACGGAGAAAGATGTGCCGCCAAACGGCGCGGCTCCCGTGTTTGTCGGGACAAAGGTCACGATAGGGGAGAATGCGTTCGTTATTGAGGAGTGACAAGGCGCTTTACAGAATAAGAATACTGCCCGAAAAACAGGAGCATTCAGTGCCTGTTTTCGGGCAGTTGTTTTAGAGGTGATCTTTATTCATCGCGGGCTTCAGCCGCAGTAATACGCCAGTATAAGCTCCGTCACCCTGTCATAGCTGAGCGCGCCGTCCTTGACGCCCTGCGCCTTGATGAACCCGTCGTTGACCGCGTGGGACACCTCCTTGACCGCGCCCTTGTGCGAATTTATGTACTCGTTCTCCGCCGAGAAATCCGCGATCATGCCCTCGGTGCAGTGCGCGTGAGCCTGCGCCCACATATCCTTGTCGTACGCGTACAGCGCATTCGAGCAGTATTTGAAAGCCTCCATATACCCCGAATACCGATACTCCGCATACCCGCTGTTTATGCAGGACAGGAACGCGAGGAAATTGCATTCGTTTTCGAAAGCGATCCCCCGTGAATGCGCGCTCTCATGCGCGGCGGTGAACGGTATCGAAACATCGGTCTGCGCAATATTCACGTTGCATTCAACGAAAAAAGGGAAATACATTCCGGTTATCCCCGTGTACGACCATGCCTCCGAAAGCATGACGGGCTTCTGCCGCCACACCGCGCCCCACAAAAACGAATACTCGTCGTCAAGCACGTTGTACCCGCTCCCCGCGCGTGTAAGCTCGGTGAAAATGTCCTCCGAAAAAACTACGCAGCCGTTTTCGTCGGTTCGAAGCCCCTCGCGGGCTTCGGCTGCTTCGTCTGCGAGGATAATGCACACCTCGAGAAGCTGCTCGGCGTTCTTTTTCGAAGTGTCAAGCCCCATCAGCTGCTCCATCGGCAGGCGGTAAAAATTCGCGCCGTGGCATATCATATACATAAGGCAGACAAAGCCTGCGGCGCAGACTGTTCCGCGACCCGCTTTCAGGGCGGTTTTCCCTCGGCGCTCGGACTTTTTCATTTTTATGATAAACAATATCACTAGGAATATTACGAGCGGCAGGGCGAGGACGACCAGCAGCTCGGTCAGCGAGAGAGGTATAAGGCTGGTCAGAAAGCCGAGCGGCACGGTCACTATCCGAAACAGCCCGCGCGAGAACACATACTCGGTAAATTCGGGGAAAAACGGCAGCAGGAAATACATTGCCGCCGCCGCGATAAGCGGGAGGAATACCCACGCCGCCTTGAGGAATTTTTTCATTTTAAGGTCACCTGCCTGTAAGTGTGCGCAGTCTTTCGACGCATTCGGTAATTATCCGCACTGCCGCCCGCATTTCCTCGGGGGTATTCCCGTCGGAAAGGCTGAGCCGCAGCGGGCAGGCGAGCCATTTGTCTTCCAGCCCCATTGCGGACAGGACATGGGAGGGCGCTCCGCTGCCGCTTGCGCAGGCGGACGCGGAGGATGCGCACACGCCCTCGAGGTCGAGGTCGAGCACAAGCGCCTCGCCCTCTATCCCCTCGAAAGAAAAATTGACGTTCCCGCACAGCCGCTTGTCAATGCTCCCGTTAAGGCGCGAGCGCGGTATCTCGGACAGCCCAGATATCAGCATATCCCGCAGGGCTGAGATTTTCCTTTGTCTTGCGGGAATATCGGCGCAGATGTTCTCGAGGGCGGCTCCGAAAGCGACGGCTCCCGCCGTATTTTCCGTTCCGGAGCGCATTCCACGCTGCTGACCGCCGCCGAAAATCAGCGGAGAGAGCGGCGTTCCCTTTCGGACATAAAGTAGCCCGCAGCCGCATAGCCCGCCGACCTTATGCGCCGAAACGGACATCATATCGACATTCAGCTCCCGCATATCGAGAGGGATATTCCCCGCCGCCTGCACCGCGTCCGTATGGAACAGCACTCCCGCTTGGCGGCAGAGCGCGCCTATTTCCGCGACAGGCTGTAATGTTCCCACCTCGTTGTTTGCCGCCATGACGGAAACAAGGGCGGTATCGGGCGTGAGCGCCTTTTCGACCTGCCGCGGGGATATCAGCCCGTTTTCGGCGGGGGGAAGATATATCACCTCCGCGCCGCGCCGTTCTGCTTCGAGGCAGGCGTTGAGCACGGCGGGGTGTTCTATCGCGGTGGTTATTATCCTGCGTTTTCCCGTCGAGGAGAGCGCAGAGAATACCGCCCAGTTGTCGCTTTCGGTGCCGCCGCTCGTGAAATATATTTCGTTCGGCTCCGCGCCGAACGCTGCGGCGCACTGCTCCCGCGCTTTAATTACGGCGAGCGCAGCCTTTCTACCGAGCGAATGCGCGGCGGCGGGATTTCCGCCCTCGGTAAGAAACGGCATTGCCGCCGCAATTGCGCGGGGGTCGGGGCGCGCAGTCGCGGCGTTGTCAAGGTATATCATAGCTTACTCCGATCAATTTTTAGCCGCAAAGAAACGGTTCGTCACGAAAACCGCGGCTTGCTGAGGCGGGTAAATCACGCCCGAAAAAGGCTGTTCCGCAGGCTCGGCTTATTCGAGGATTATTGTAAACGGCCCGTCGTTAAGCAGGTCGACCTTCATATCCGCGCCGAACTCTCCCGTTTCGACAACGGGAATTTCGCGGCGGCAAAGCTCCGCGAAGTATTCATACAGCCGCTTTGCTTCCGCAGGCTCTTTTGCCATGAGGAAATTCGGGCGGTTTCCCTTGCGGCAGTCGGCGTAGAGCGTGAACTGCGAGATTATCAGCAGCCCGCCGTTCACGTCCTTGAGGGACAGGTTGGTTTTCCCGTCGCTGTCGGAAAAAATGCGCAGATTTATCATCTTTGCCGAAAGGCGCTCGCATTCTGCTTCGGTGTCCTCCGCGCCCACGCCCAGCAGTACCAGATATCCGTTTCCTATCTTCCCTTTTACCTCGCCGTCGACCGTCACGCTCGCACGGGATACTCTTTGTATAACAAGCTTCATTTTAATTCTCCGTTCTTTTGTTTTATGGGGTCATCTTCTTCTGCCGCCGCCGCCGCTTCTTCCGCTTCGGTGACCTCCGCCGCCGCTCCTGTGGCCGCCTCCGCTGCTGTGGGAGGAGGAGCTTATGCGCACATGGGTGGTGTATTCACGGACGAAAATATCGGTTTTGTTGAGATATTTCGTCCTGCCGCTGTTTATGTAGGCTGCGGCGGTTAGCGGCTTTTTCTTATTATATCTCGCGCAGACGTTCGCCGTCACGCTTATTGACACGACAAGCCCGATTATGGCGGGCATGATGAAAACATACGCGATATTAGCAATATCGGCGCTGTCGAACGAGATATCGAAGTCGGACTCATACGGGCTGCCGCCTGCTCCCGAGCCTTTGTGGGAGGACAGGTAGCTGCAGAAATTCTCTATGGATTCATAGTAATCCGACGCGGGATATACGTCCTTTTTCACCCCGAGAGAGCCTGCGTATACGCGGTCGAAGATAGCGTCGGTTTTCCCGCCGTAGAGGTCGGTGCCGCGCCCGTTGGCTGATATCCAGTCGGTGTAGTTCATGTTGGAGCGGTCGTCGTTGTACAGCAGGACTATCGCGCTGCTGCCAAGTCCGAACGTGCTGTCGAGAAAATCGTCGGCATACTTTCGGTCGCTCTTCCCGCCGAGGTTGTCGGTCAGCACAACGCCGACGTTGCACTCTATATCGTTAGCGGTTTCGGTCAGCAGGTCGGTAAGCTCCTGCTCCTGAACAGAGGTGAATTTTCCCTCAAGGTCGGACAGAACGCCTCTGTAAAGCGAAGCCTGCGGCTCGTCGGGTTCGGACGGCGTTACGGTGCTGTCCGAACCGCCCGATACGCCCGCATTATCCGAACCGCCCGATTTCCCCGCAAGGCTGTAAAGGCTGCTCACGAACGAGGAAAGCCCCGCCGCGATGCCCGCGCTGTCAATTGCCGCATACATATCCGAGTAAATGTCCTCGATATGCGGCTGATACAGGTCATAGGCGGCGCCGTGCAGATATGTATAGTCGCTGTACACCAATGTTTCGGGGTCAACGTCGACTATGAGGACAACTCCTCCTCTTTCTCTTGAGAAATATCTGTCGTAAAACTCCTCGGCGGCGGTTCTGCGCTCGGAGCTGTCGGAATGCTGCCCGAGGTCCTCTATGACTATCGCCATGCTTATATCGGAGAGGTCGGCGGCGTCGCGCAGGTCGGAATACAGGGTGAGATATTCGTTGTCGGTAAGCAGTCCGAGGTCGTCGATTATCCAGCTGTAAGCTTCCGCGGCGGCTGTTGCGGACAGCGCACCGATGCAGACGGCTGCGGCGAGCAGGAGGGAGAACAATCTCTTAAGCAAAGCAGACACCCCCTATCAATGCAGCGACAGCGGTGGTGAGCAGGAATATCCCCGCGCCGAAAAGGAACGCCTTGATTTTGCTTACGGGGAGAATGCCGAACATAGCGCCCGTCTGACCGTTCATTACGAACGGGTAGTCCTTTCCGCGGTAGGTATAGTTCAGGAACCACACGGGCATGAGCGCGTAGATATACTGCTGTTTTTCGTAATTCAGCGCGAAGTTGAGGACGTTTACGGAGGAATAGCCGACTATGCTTTTTTTCAGCTCCTCCTCTGCGCCCGCGCGGATACGCTGACCTATGCGCTGACCCGCTTCTTCCTTTGTAACGTCGTATTTTTCCGCGGCGCAGCCCGAGAGATAGGACATTGAAAACGGCTTCAGCCCGTCGTAGTTGAACGGCTCGATGCTTTCCATAAGGCTGTCGTCGATACGCTTCGACCCGTCGCAGGGAACGCGGATAAACGCCATTTCCGCCGAGCGGGTGACGTTGAATATCTTTGTGTTGGTATAGCGCGTGTCGCCCGAGCGCCATGTCCTTACGATACGCCCCTCTGCGGTGAGGTGGGCGGTGGTAAGCGCGCTTTTGAGCCAATAGGGGACATACAGCGGGGAGATGTTATTTATCTGCGCCTCGCTCTTAAACCCGCGCGGGAGCAGGAATTTTCCTTTTATGTAGTCGCGGAACGAGCTTTCGGCAAGCTCTTTCGTGGTGCAGAACGGGATCATCATATCGGGCTTATATTCGCCCGAGAGCCGCCCCGTAAGTATAACGGGGGTATGGCAGAAATGGCACCTTGTCGACGCGGTGAGCGAATCGCAGATAACGCCCGCGCCGCAGTTCGGGCAGGTATACAGCGCGCTCTGCCCCGAGAACTCCTCGTCCTCTTTCTGCTGTGCGGTAAGCTCCGGCTCGTCGAAGTCGAGCGGCATTTCCTCGTTTTCCTTGAATATATGGTGTATCTGCTCCTCGGTGAACGCTCCGCCGCAGTATTTGCAGAGGAACTTCCCGCTTGCGTTGTCATATTCCAGCGCCGCGTTGCAGTTAGGGCACTGGTAGGTGACGGTTCTTATCTCGTCCATATTCCCTCCGTAAGTATTTATGCCGGGCTTACTGTTATCTCTCCCAATACCTCGCCTATGCTCCCGTTAATGACAAGCTCCGCGGAGCTGTCTGCGCTTATCGGCGACTTGTTTATAACGACAAGGTGCTTCCCGCCGAAGAAGCGGACAAGTCCCGCCGCGGGATATACAGCGAGCGACGTCCCGCCGATGATAAGCGTGTCCGCCGCGGATATCTCTTCCATTGACCGCCGCAGGTCGCCGTCGTCGAGGTTTTCCTCGTACAGCACGACCTCGGGCTTAATGACCCCGCCGCAGGAGCAGCGCGGTATCCCGTCGCTTTCGGTTATCGCGGAGAGCGGGAATTTCTTTCCGCACGCCATGCAGCGGTTGCGGTGGACGCTGCCGTGAAGCTCGACGACGTTTTTGCTGCCCGCCGCCTGATGCAGCCCGTCGATATTCTGCGTTATCACGCAGGAGAGCCTGCCCGCCCGCTCAAGCTCCGCGAGCTTAAGGTGCGCGGCGTTCGGTTTTGCATCGGGGAATATCATTTTATCGCGGTAGAAGCGGTAAAATTCCTCCGTATTCCGCATAAAGAAGCTGTGGCTGACTATCTGCTCGGGCGGATAGCTGTATTTTTGGTGGTACAGTCCGTCCGCGCTGCGGAAATCGGGTATGCCGCTTTCTGTCGAAACTCCCGCTCCGCCGAAGAAAACTATGCGGCGGCTGTCGTCGATTATTTCCTGTAATGTCATATAAAAAACCTCCGTTGTCGTCGATAAAACTGCCAAAATAACAAAACGGCGCGCTGCCGGGATGCGATATAAAAAGCCCCGCGTCAGCCGCTGAGCTTTCCGTCGGAGATCCGTATAAGGCGCTGCGCCTGCTTTGCGGTCTGTTCGTTATGGGTTATCATGACTATGGTTTTCCCGCTTTTGTTGAGGGCGGAGAGGATATCAAGCACCTCCGCGCCCGAGCGGCTGTCGAGGTTTCCGCAAGGCTCGTCGGCGAGTATAAGCGACGGCGCGGCTGCTATTGCGCGGGCGATAGCGGTGCGCTGCTGCTGTCCGCCGGACATTTCCGAGGGTCGGTGCAGGGCGCGGTCGGACAGCTTTACGCTTTCGAGCGCCGACATGGCAAGCTCGCGCCGCGTCTTTTTCGGGACATGGCGGTATATAAGCGGAAGCTCGACGTTTTCGAGCGCGGTCAGCCCGGGAATGAGGTTAAAGCTTTGGAATATAAAGCCTATTTTCACGCCGCGTATTTCGCTCAGCCTGCTGTCGGGGAGCAGCGAAACGTCCTCCCCGTCGAGAAAATAGCTGCCCGAGCTTGGCAGGTCGAGGCAGCCGAGAATGTTCATCAGCGTGGATTTTCCCGAGCCGCTCGCCCCGACGACGGTGACATATTCTCCGTCGCGGATATCAAGGCTCACGCCGTCGAGCGCTCTTACGCACTGTCCTCCTACGCTGTAATATTTGCAAAGGTCTTTTGCGGAAATCGCCATAAAAATTATCCCCCTTGAACGGGGAAGCTTATCGGAATGCCGCGCGGCGCTCCCCCGAAAAAATCTTCCTTTATTATACGGAAATAACGGGGGAATATTCAATGTCCGCGATGATACCGCAGTATCTGTTTTTCTGCGTGAAACGGCGCGATGATACGGAAAATCGGGAATATTCGGTCAGCCTTCGTTAATTATATCTGCGACGAAGGAATATTCGGGGAAATCGGACAGCAGGCGCGCTTTGAATTTACGGAGCAGGTCGCCGCGGAGGGCGGGGTCGTCGCGCATTGCCTGCTTTGCGCCCCAGAGGTGGGTGAAGCTGTCCTGCGGGAAAAAGAGGAAGTCCTTGTCGAGCAGGGTCTTTACGGGCGTGCCGGTGTATTCCGCGCACATTGCCGCCATGCGCTGCTCGGCGAAAACCATGTTGCAGAGGCGGTCGCCGCTTTTTTCGGCGGACTTCATGAAAGATATCGCCTGCGAGGTGTAGAACGACTTGAAGTCATTGTCGGGGATATACAGAAACGCCGTGTTCAGCGGGAGCACGCTTTCGCTGAACGCGGGGATAATGTGATCTTTTGTTCGGAAGTACCCGAGCGGCGGGTATATATCGGGGTAAAGCTCCTCGCGGTGGGCGGCGATGATCCCATGCCCGAACGGTAGCGTTTTCCACACAATAAAATCGGTGTCCAGCATGACGACGGGGGCGGGTGTTTCACGCAGGGCGAGCAGCTTTCCGCCTGCCCAGAACATTTCGGGGTCTATCCCCTCGAGGTCGTCGGGAATGCAGACATTTATTTCGTCCCAGAGCGGCGCGAAGCCGATGCTCCTGAAATACTCATCGGCGCGGCTGTCGGCGCAGAGGGTTATTTTTCCGTTATATTTTCTCCAGCATAAAGCGGAGAGTGCGGTGCAGTAAAGGTCGAAATCCTCCATACGGTAGGACTTCCCGCCCTTTGCGAAAAAGGGGGCTGTTGATACGATATGGATCGCGTTCATATTATATGATATGGATACCGTAGCCGAAGCGGTCGAGGGGGCATTTTCTCAATGTTTCGTACATTATTCGGTCATATTCGTCGGGGGAGAGCATTACGAACGGGTCGAAGCTGCCGTTTCTTCTTCCCGAAAGTCCGAACGGCATTTTCGAGCCGAACGAGCCGTACACGAACGAGCCGGGGCGGAATGACCCCAAACGGAATGACCCCGAACGGAACGAGCCTTTGCGGAAGCTGCCTGCGGAGTATTCCCACTCCCATTCATGGGAGAAGCTGCCTTTGCGGAAGGAGCCGTATCCGAACGAGCCTTTACGGAAGCTCCCGAGGACGTATTCCCACTCCCACTCATGCATGAAGCTGCTTTTCTTGAACGACCCGAAGCTGAACGAGCCGATACGGAAGCTGCCGTTTCGGAACGAGCCGTTTCGGAATGACCCCGAGCGGAACGAACCGAGCGAGCCGTATTTCGACAGCCCGAAAATTCCCGTGCCGCGGCACATAGGGGCATAGGGTGACGGAGAGCCTGTGAGCGCGCGGGATGGCACGGAGGGAGAGCTGTCCCTGCGAAATACGGCGGACAGCTTTTCGTTAAGGTCGGGATCGTCGGCGTTCAGCTCGTCGAGCCTATCGGCGTACTGTGCGCCGCCGTTGTCGCGGAGCCACTTTACAAGGCTCCCCCCCAGGAAATAGCCTCTAAGCGACGCGACGTCCAAGTTGTCGGAAATCTCGTCTGCATGGTATATTTTACGCCTGTTCAGCCACAGCGCACATTCCATCATGTCACCCCCATTGATTATGTATTTATTATAGCATGAAAAGCTGAAGTTTTCAACAACTTTTGCAAAAAAATATTTCACGGGACAGCTTTTTTTGTGAGAAAAATACAAATTCGCACTTGCGGCGCAAATTTCGCGTTAAATTATTACAGTTCATGTTAAATTCGTGCTAAATTTTCCGTCCTGCGCGGCGCGGGCTTGAAATTTCCTCCGACATACTGTATAATGAAAGGGAGCTTTTTACTGCAAAAGCGACGATACTAAAGCGCCATTTTTGTAACAAAAAAAGAAAGGACGATGAAGATGAGAAGAACTAAGATCGTATGTACACTCGGCCCGTCTACAAAGAGCGACGAGGTGCTCCGCCGCCTTATTGAGAGCGGCATGAACGTCGCTCGGCAGAACTTTTCGCACGGCGACCACGAGGGTCATAAAGCGACCCACGACCAGATAGTGAGAGTGGCGCGGGAGATGGGGAAGCCTGTCGCGCCGCTGCTCGACACAAAAGGCGCCGAGGTTCGCCTGGAAAAA
>CAMEPN010000035.1 GCA_945931735.1 uncultured Clostridia bacterium | reverse complement strand
TGCTGCCGCGCCAGGCGGAATACCCGCTTGACAATCTCCTTGTCAATGTCGATTCTCGGGAAAAGAACCTCTCCCTTATGAACGGTCACGTTCGCGGGAAGTACGCCGAATGTCCCCAGAGTATCGTATTCCGTAACGGACTTCTCCGCGCCTATCTGCTCCCAAACCTTGGGCATTGTCTGCGGCATGAACGGATACAGCAGGGAAGAGCATATCCTTATTGTTTCGAGCAGGTTGTACAGCACGGTCGCAAGGCGCGGCATATTTGCCTCGTCCTTTGCGAGTATCCACGGAGCCGTTTCGTCGATATACTTGTTCGCGCGGGAAACTACCTTGAATATCTCCGCGAGAGCAGCCGACAGTTGAACGTCGTCGATAAGCGGAGCCACCGTTTCGCGCAGCGCCGCCGCCATGCCCTTAAGCTCGGCGTCGATAGGCTCCTCCGTCCTTGTTTCGGGGAGAGTGCCGCCGAAATACTTGTCAGCCATAGCGACTGTCCTCGAAACAAGGTTTCCGAAGTCGTTCGCGAGGTCGGTGTTTATTCTGCCGATCATTATTTCGTTCGAGAAGTTGCAGTCGGAGCCGTAGGGCATATCGCGCAGTATCTGATAGCGCACCGCGTCCGCGCCGTAGCGCTCCGCAAGCACGAACGGGTCGATGACGTTGCCGAGGGATTTGGACATCTTCTGCCCGTTGAAGTTTATCCAGCCGTGGCCGTAAAGGTGCTTAGGAAGCGGCAGGTCGAGCATCATCAGAATGATCGGCCATACGATAGAGTGGAAGCGCACTATCTCCTTCGCGGTCATATGCAGGTCTGCGGGCCAGTATTTGTCGAAGTCATTGTATTCGTCGTTGTCATAGCCGAGCGCGGTGATATAGTTCGACAGCGCGTCTACCCAGACATAAACAACGTGCCCCTCGTCGAAATCAACGGGAACGCCCCATTTGAAGCTCGTGCGGGATACGCAGAGATCCTCAAGCCCGGGCTTGATGAAGTTGTTTACCATCTCGTTCACGCGGCTCTTCGGCTGGAGATAATCCGTTTCGGTGAGGAATTTCTCTACCTTGTCCGCAAAGTCGGACAGGCGGAGGAAGTAAGCCTCCTCGTGCGCGTCGATAACATCTCTGCCGCAGTCGGGGCATTTGCCGTCGACAAGCTGGCTCTCCGTCCAGAAGCTCTCGCAGGGGGTGCAGTATTTTCCGGTGTACTCGCCCTTGTAGATATAGCCCTTGTCGTATAGCTTTCTGAATATCTTCTGGACAGCCTTTACATGGTAGTCGTCGGTCGTTCTGATGAAGCGGTCGTAGCTTATGCCCATGGTTTCCCAAAGGCGCTTGAAATTCGCGACGATCTCGTCAACGTACTCCTTGGGAGTTACGCCCTTTTCCGCCGCCTTAAGCTCTATCTTCTGACCGTGCTCGTCCGTTCCCGTGAGGAACATTACGTCGTAGCCCTGCATACGCTTGAAGCGCGCTATGCTGTCGCACGCCACCGTTGTGTAGCAGTGGCCTATATGGGGATTTCCCGAGGGATAGTAAATAGGGGTCGTGATATAATATTTTCCTTTTTCGCAATTACACATTGTATAATCTACCTCTTTTTCTTCATTTTGTATTAAAACTCCGTGTAAACCCGCTCGGGGAACTACACTTATGCTATTATATTATATTACTTTCCGCGCGGATTTTCAAGTGTGGCAAAAAAAATCAAGAAACTTTTACATATTACATAAAAAAGACTTGATTTTTTTTTGATTTTTTAGTACAATAGAATTAGCATTATATTGCCGTTGGGTAAATTGTGCCCTTTCGCAGTTTAATACTGTACATTTTGCACAAAACAGGCGCTGTGCCATGCTGTACACAAAAGCAGAGGATAAAATAATCAGAAAGAGGTAAAGCAGATGTCAAACAGGCTATTCCAAGGGATCGTACATCAGATGAAGGACACGGTGAACAGAGTTATCGGCGTTATAGACGAGAACGGAACGATCATCGCTTGCAGCGACCTCACAAGAGTCGGCGGCGGGAATGATTTCTTCTCGATAGAGCTGGGCGACTCGCACGAGGTCTTTATCCGCGACGGTTATACCTATAAGCCGTTCGGCGTTCATGTAAAGCCGGACTATGCCGTTTTCGTAGAGGGAACGGACGAGCCTGCCGCAAAATACGCGGGCATAATCTCTATCTCCCTTTCAAGCATAAAGCAGTATTACGACGAGAAATACGACCGCAACAACTTCGTCAAGAACATAATCCTCGACAACGTGCTCCCGGGCGATATAACGCTCAAGGCGCGCGAGCTGCATTTCAACGGCGACATAAGCAGGGTCGTTTTCCTCATCAGCGTCATCTCGTCGAACGACGTTTCCGCGTATGACGTTATACAGAACCTCTTCCCCGACAAGAACAAGGATTTCGTGTTCAACATAACCGAAAACGACATCGTGCTTGTCAAGGAAGTTAAGAACACCATCGAGGTAAAGGACCTCGAAAAGCTCGCGCGCAGCATTTCCGACACGCTGTCCAGCGAGTTCTTCACCAAGGTAAACGTCGGAATAGGAACGCCAGTTGTCGGCGTAAAGGACCTCGCGCGCTCGTTCAAGGAGGCGCAGACCGCCCTCGAGGTCGGAAAGGTATTCGACACCGACAAGAACATAGTGTCCTACGACAACCTCGGCATCGCAAGGCTTATCTATCACCTGCCGACGACGCTGTGCGAAACGTTCCTCAAGGAGGTTTTCAAGAAGAACTCTATCGAGTCGCTCGACCACGAAACGCTGTTCACCATACAGAAATTCTTCGAGAACAGCCTCAACGTTTCCGAAACCTCGAGAAAGCTCTTTGTACACAGAAACACGCTGGTTTACCGCCTGGACAAGATAAAGAAGCTCACAGGGCTTGACCTGCGCGAATTTGACCACGCGATAATCTTCAAGATCGCGCTTATGGTAAAGAAATATCTTGCGGCAAATCCGACAAAATTCTGATACATTAAAAGGCAATACCGCGCAGGCTCTGTGCGGCGTTGCCTTGCTCAATTAAACAGTTAATATATGGGATAAAAAGGGGAAAAATAAAATTGTTTTGGGCGGCGAGGCTGCCCGATTTTCAGGGAGAGAACAATGGTAGAGCTTAAAAATGTCAACGTCCACTATTCAAGCGGTGTGGACGCACTTAAAGATGTAAACCTGAGAATAAACGACGGGGAATTTGTATTTATTGTAGGAGAGAGCGGCGCGGGCAAGTCCACGCTGATGAAGCTGATGATGCGCGAGATAATCCCGTCAACGGGGCGCGTTTTCGTAAACGGCTATAACCTCTCCAAGCTCAAGGGCAACAAAATAGCGAAATTCCGCCGCTCGATCGGAGTCGTGTTTCAGGAATTCCGCCTTATACAGGACTACACGGTGTACGAGAACGTTTCGTTCGTCCTCCGCATCGCAGACCAGTCTAACAAATATATACGCCAGCGCGTACCGTATGTGCTGAACCTTGTCGAGCTTGGGCATAAAGCGCGCAGCAAGACAAAGGAGCTTTCCGGCGGCGAGCAGCAGCGCGTCGCAATAGCCCGCGCCCTCGCGAACGACCCGGGTCTGCTTATCGTCGACGAGCCGACCGGAAACCTCGACCCGAAGCGCTCCTATGAGCTTGTCGAGCTGCTTAAGGAAATAAACCGCTGCGGCACCACCGTCGTAATGATAACACATGAGCACAACCTTGTCCGCTACTTCGGCGGCAGGATAATCAATATCGAGAACGGCTCCATCACGTTCGACGAGAATATCGGAGGTCAAGATGAAGACGAGTAATGTTACCTATCTGATAAAAAAGGGCATTTCCTCCGTCTGGAAGAACATCGTAATGTCCTTCGCAAGCTTTTCGATACTGTTGGTGAGCCTGCTTCAGGTAAGCTGCGCGGTGCTGTTCATTCTTAACGTGAATATCGTTATGAGCAACATCGAGGATACCAACGAGCTTACCATTTATGTAAAAGAGGGCGCTACCGACGCACAGGTCGCGCATATTAAAGACGTCCTCGAGAACAACAGAGATCTCACCGACGTAAAATACTACTCCAAGGAGGACGCGCTCGATGATTTCCGCGAGGATATGCAGGAATACTCCGAGCTTCTCGACTACCTTGAAGAAAACCCCATGCCCGAAACATTTCTCGCGCGCGTCACAGATCTGTCAAAGATCCGTTACACCGTTGATGTAATATCGGGTATAGAGGGAGTTGAGCAGGTAAAAGCGCCGTATGAATTTGCGGGCGCGCTCGTGAACATCAGGAATACCGTCACGGGCATAACCGCCGCGGTGCTCGCGACGCTTATAGTTGTCAGCATTGTTATAGTTTCCAACACTATTCGCACCAGCGTTTTCGCCCGCAGGAACGAAATATCCATCATGAAATACGTCGGCGCGACCAACGGCTTCATAAAGCTGCCGTTCTTCGTCGAGGGTATGTTCATAGGCATTCTCGCGGGAGCGGGAGCGTGGGGGCTTACATGGGTCATCTATGACTCGATATTCGCGCTGTTCGGCGATAATCTTTCCCTGTGGCAGATGTTCGGCCTTTACGGACTTATCCCGTTCTCGGATATAATCTGGCCGCTTCTTGCAATAAACTGCGCCGCAGGCGCGCTTCTCGGCGCGGTCGGCACGGTCATAAGCATGGGGAAGTATCTTAAAGTGTGATAATACTCCCCAAGCTTTGAAAGGAGCATTTGTTTGAACAAAAAAGTATCTCTCGGAGTTGCGATAAGCCTTGTCGCCATCGGCTGCGCCATCACGTTCGTGCTGACGTGGACGGTGTCGCTCAACATTTACAACTCCAAGATAAGCAGCTCGGAAAAATACGAGGGCGTCTACGCCAAGCTGCGGGAAATGGACGTTACGGTGAGGAACAACTACATCGGCGAGCTTAACGACGACGCACTCGAGCAGGCAATAATAAACGGCTACGTCGTCGGTATCGGCGATAAATACGCGTCGTATATGGGCGCTTCCTCCTATTACGAGCTTCAGCAGACAACGAGCGGCGTAATAAGCGGCGCGGGAATAGAAGCCGAGGAGGACGGAAGCGGATACCTCCGCATAACCACCGTATATAAAGGCGGCTCCGCCGAGCTTAACGGCGTTAAAACCGGCGATGTTATCACCGAAATAGCCGGCAAGAGCCTTCTCTCCATGGAAAGCGGAACGGCAGCCGACAGGCTCTCGGGCGAGGTCGGAACAAGGGTCGCGCTTAAGCTTCTCCGCGACGGCGAGGAAATCTCCGTAAACCTCATAAGGCAGCAGCTTGAGATCGAGTCTGTCACGGGAGAAATGCTCGAGGGTAATATCGGCTACATTTCGATAACCTCGTTCAACTCGAAAACCTCCGAGCAGTTCGCTGAAGCGCTGACAAAGCTCACCGACGACGGCGCAAAGGCGCTTATACTTGACGTAAGGCAGAACGGCGGCGGGCTGGTAAGCGCGCTAAAGCCTATTCTTAACCGGTTTATCCCCACGGCGACGATAGCTTCCGCGGAATACGCCGACGGGAGCCGAAAGCCCCTTATCGAAACCGACTCCGACGAATGCCTCGAAATACCCATGGCGGTGCTTGTCGACGGCGGAACGGCTTCGGCGGCGGAGCTTTTCGCAGCCGCTCTGCGAGATGAATGCGGCGCGGTGCTTATCGGCGCGCAGACCTACGGAAAGGGAGTTATCCAGAACACATACGAATTTTCCGACGGCAGCGCGATAACCATTTCCACCGCAAAGATAATCCCTGCAAAATCCGAGAGCTACGACGGCGTAGGGCTTAAACCCGATTATGTTGCCGAGCTTGCCGCGGGAACTCTCCCCGAAAACCTCACGCATGACGCGGATACGCAGCTCCAAAAGGCAATAGAGGTGCTCACACCCACCGCAGCGGCGGCGGAATGACCCCGAAAAAACTAAAGAAACGGTTCATCCGTTAATATATTATTGGAGGAAACAGCTAATGAACAAGCCTATCACAGTATTAACCAAAAAAGGTGAAGCAAAGCTCAAGGACGAGCTTAATGAATTAAAATCGGTACGCCGCCGCGAAGTCGCGGAGAAGATCAAGGTCGCGCTCTCTTTCGGCGACCTCTCCGAGAACAGCGAATACGACGAAGCTAAGAACGAGCAGGGTATAATCGAGTCCCGCATCGCGGAGATCGAGGCGACTCTCGCTCACGCACAGGTCATCGATGACGACGAGATATCCACTGAAAAGGTCGGTATCGGTACGACTGTCAAGATACTCGACGTGGAAATGGACGAGGAAATGGAATTTAAGATGGTCGGCACAAAGGAAGCGGACATTAACACCGGCAAAATGTCCGACGAGTCCCCTATCGGCGCGGCAATATCCGGTCACAAGGTCGGCGAAGTGGTAGACGTTGAAACTCCCTCGGGCGTTATCAGCTTTAAGATACTGGAAATCAGAAAGGAAGACGAGGAATAACACATGGCAAACGAGAACGAAGAGGTAAAGGAGCTTACCGCCGAGGAGCTTGACGAGCAGCACCGAGTAAGGCTTGAAAAGCTCGCGGCGCTCAAGGCGGCAGGCAAGGACCCCTATACCATAACCAAGTACCCCGTAACGATATATAACAGCGAGATACGCGAAAGATTCGACGAGCTTGAAAACCAAGACGTCGTTATCGCGGGAAGAATGATGACCCGCCGCATCATGGGCAAGGCGAGCTTTATCGACGTCCGCGACGCGTCCGACAGAATGCAGGTCTATGTAAGAATGAACGACGTCGGCGAGGACGTATACCCCGAATTTAAGAAGTGGGACATCGGCGATATCGTCGGCGTTAAGGGCAAGGTTTTCCGCACGAAAATGGGCGAAATTTCCGTCCATGCCGAGGAGATAACGCTCTTGTCCAAGTCGCTCCTGCCCCTGCCCGAAAAGTGGCACGGTCTTAAGGACAAGGAGGAGCGGTACAGAAAGCGCTATCTCGACCTCATCGCAAACCCCGAGGTCAAGGACACATTCATCAAGCGCTCCAAGATACTGCGCGAGATAAGAGCCTTCCTCGACGGCCACGGCTATGTCGAGGTGGATACGCCCGTGCTTCTCCCGCTGGAGATAGGCGCGGCGGCGCGTCCGTTCAAGACCCACCACAACGCGCTCGATATCGATATGTATATGCGTATAGAAACCGAGCTGTACTTAAAGCGCCTTATCGTCGGCGGCTTCGACAAGGTTTATGAGGTAGGTCGCATTTTCCGCAACGAGGGCATGGACGCAACTCACAACCCCGAATTCACCTCTATCGAGATGTATCAGGCGTACATGAACTATTTCGAGATGATGGACCTCATCGAGGATCTCTACCGCACCGTTACGCTCAATGTCTGCGGCACCGATACCGTTTCCTATCAGGGAAAGGAGATCGCAGTCGGCAAGCCGTGGGAGCGCCTTACCATGATAGAAGCCGTAAAGAAGTACGCGGGCGTTGACTACAACGACTGGGCGGACGACGCGGCGGCGCGCGCCTGCGCAAAGGAGCACCATGTCGAGGAGGAGCTTGACGAGAACTCCACAAAGGGTCACGTTCTCATCGCGTTCTTCGAGGCGTTCGTAGAGGACAAGCTTATCCAGCCGACGATTATTTACGATTATCCCGTGGAAAATTCCCCGCTCGCAAAGAGAAAGCCCGATTTCCCCGCTTTCACCGAGCGCTTTGAATATTTCATCAACGGAACGGAGTTCGGAAACGCGTTCTCCGAGCTTAACGACCCGCTCGACCAGCGCGAGCGCTTCGTAAAGCAGGTTGCCGCGAAGCGTGCGCAGGGCGGAAACGACGCGCAGGTGGACGAGGACTTCCTCACCGCGCTGGAATACGGTCTGCCCCCGACGGCGGGACTAGGCTTCGGCTTCGACAGGCTCGTTATGCTGCTGACCGATTCTCCGAGCATAAGAGATGTTCTGCTCTTCCCGACGATGAAGCCGCAGGCATAACACCGCACTCACCAACAACAGAGCCGCCGTTTCGGGCGGCTCTTACGGTATAATGAATAGTTTTAGGGCATATTCTTCCCGTTTGGAAACAATCGGGGAGCATCGGAGGGAGCATGGCAAACAAAAACGACGACGAACAGCGGAAGATACAGGAATACCGCGAGCTGCTCAAGCTCAAGCAGGGACTTATCGAGGAAAGCGAGATTATCCCCGAAACAGGCTACGAGGGCAAGGTAGAGCTTCACGGCATTAAGAAGGTCGAGAACTTTCTATATCACTACAAGGTCATTATCATCGTGCTTGTGATAGCGGCGGCGTTCCTCTCATATATGATATATCAGACCGCGACGCGGCAGAAGAACGACCTTTATGTCCTCGTTATAAACACAACGGGGGACTACGGGCTTTATTCCCGCCTTGACGAGCTGGAAGAAGCCCTCGAGAAATACTGCCCCGATTTCGACGAAAACGGCTATGTTCACGTCGGGGTGAACTATATCGACCTGTACACGGGCGGCGGCATGAGCGACTACTCCGACGCGCAGGGCATGAAGTTCCAGTCGGAGCTGCTGACGGGCGACAGCCAGCTGTACGTCGCCGACGCGGGGCTGGTCGACTACCTCGAGGAGAGGATAGGCGTCGACCTCAGTATGTTCGGCGATTTCACCGAGCAGTATCCCGACGCGGAGTTCATCGACGGATACGGGCTTCAGCTCAACACGACCGCCATCAAGGAGGATATCCGCTGGACGGAATGCCCCGATGAGCTTGGGATATACGTCCGCGATGTTTTCGAGAACATGACGGGGAACGACGCCGACGCGCAGGAACAGCGCGAGCGCGCGAAGATAGTATTCGACAACATTATAAACGGAAACGTAGTCAACCCTACGGCGGAGGATTAACCCCTTATTATCCGCTCCGACTTATCGGCAAAGGGAAACGGCGGCGCGCCCGAAATGCCTGTTATATCGGTAGGGATATGCTCGGCGACAGGTGCTCTGCGAGTTCTCACAGGTATCTTTTGAGGTGGTCGCAGAACGCCTGCTCGCGGCGGAGAAGCTCCTCGGACTCCTCGCGTATCCTCGGCTCGGCGGCGCGAGAGCGGTTGACGGCGCGCTGCATATCTATTATTCCCATAGTTGTGCCGCGAACCATTATTTTGGCGAGATTTGAGCTGCTTTGGTTATTGGCGGTTTTCATTGCTATGCCTATTTTAGCCATTGTCTTTGCGTAGGGGGAAACGTGCTTGGGCGTTTCCCCTCGGCGGGAAAGCTCCGTGCCGGTCTGCTGCGCGACGTTTTTATAGCGCTCGCGCTCGGCGGCAAGCTCGCTGTACAGGCGTGTGTTTCGGCAGCGCTTTAATATTTCGCCTGTCGATTCATACGCCATTTCGGCGTTTTTGTAAACGCTGTTGAGAATTTCCGCGCTTTGGCGGTTCCTGAAATCACTCATTAGAAAAACCTCACTTTCTGCGGTTATTGTTCACGGAAAATCATCAAATATTACTGCCTGAAAAAACTGATACGGGCGGAAAGGAAAATAATGAAAAGAACCTCCTTTTGGATCTGCACATTAAAAGGGATAGGCTATATCGTTCTCGGAAACTTCATGTGCCTTATTATGACAATGGCTGTGACGATGTTCGGGGACAATATATTC
>CAMEPN010000034.1 GCA_945931735.1 uncultured Clostridia bacterium | reverse complement strand
GCGACCCACGACCAGATAGTGAGAGTGGCGCGGGAGATGGGGAAGCCTGTCGCGACGCTGCTCGACACAAAAGGCCCCGAGGTTCGCCTGAAAAAATTCGAGGGCGACAAAAAGACCGAGGTCAAAACGGGCGACGGCTTTGTGCTCACAACTCGCGACATTCTCGGCAATAAAGACATCGTTTCCGTCACATATAAAAATCTCGCAGAGGATATTGACGTCGGCACGCGCATACTGATCGACGACGGCAACGTCATCATGCGCTGCACCGAAATAATAAAGAACGACGACGGCACCGCGGATATCGTCTGCACCGTGCTCAACGGCGGGCTTCTGTCCAATAACAAGGGCGTTAATATCCCCGGGGTCAAGCTGTCCATGCCGTACCTCAGCGAGGTCGATATTTCGGATATTCGCTTCGGCGCAAGGGAGAGCTTCGACTATATCGCGGCGAGCTTCGTTACCTGCGAGGAGGATATCCTTTCGATAAGGAAGATACTCGAGGAAGAGGGCAGACCCGATATCCGCATAATCGCCAAGATCGAGAACGGCGAGGGCGTGAAGAATATCGACGAGATACTCCGTGTTTCCGACGGCATTATGGTCGCGCGCGGGGATATGGGCGTTGAGATCCCGTTCGAGGAGATACCCCAGATACAGAAAATGCTCATAAAAAAGGCTTACAACGCCAACAAGCAGGTAATAACCGCGACGCAGATGCTGGAGAGCATGATACACAATCCCCGCCCGACAAGAGCGGAAACGACCGACGTCGCGAACGCCATTTACGACGGCACCAGCGCGATAATGCTCTCGGGAGAAACGGCGGCGGGCGAGCACCCTGTCGAGGCGGTAAAGACAATGGCGCTAATCGCGGAAACGACGGAGAAAGCCATCGACTACAAAAAGCGCTTTTATAAGCTCGAGGCAAACAACGGCGTGAACGTGTCCACCGCGATATCCCATGCGACGGTAAGCGCCGCGATGGATCTCTGCGCGACAGCGATAATCACCGTTACAAAGACCGGCACGACTGCGCGCATGATATCGCGCTATCGCCCCGAATGCCCCATTATCTCCTGCACGACGAGCGAGGTCACATGGAGGCAGATGGCGCTGTCATGGGGCGTTATCCCGCTTATGGCGGAGGAGATGATGACCAGCACCGACGACCTTATCCACCACGCGGTAGACAAGGCTGTATCGGCGGGACTGCTTAAGAACGGCGACCTTGCGGTAATTACGGCGGGAGTTCCGCTCGGCGTTTCGGGAACGACCAATCTTATGAAGGTTCATATCGTCGGCGACGTGCTCGTTGCGGGAAACGGCGCTACGACGGGCAAGGCTACCGCTACTGCCTGCGTATGCAGGAACGAGGAGGAAGCGCTGCTCCGGTTCGAGCGCGGGCAGATAATCGTTATCCCAAAGACCTCGAACGCGATACTTCCGCTGCTCAAGACGGCGGCGGGGATAATCACAGAGGAAAGCGGCGACGAATGCCACGCGGCGATAGTCGGCATGGCGCTGGATATTCCCGTAATAACGCAGGCTGCAAACGCAACGCTTATCCTGCGCAGCGGCACGACCATAACCATGGACGCGGACAAGGGTATAGTATCGGCGGCGGAGCCTGTTTGACGCAATTTTCATTCCGGAGGTGACAGCATGGAGAGGAAGAAGCTGCTGTTTGTATATAATCCGTTTTCGGGCAAAGGCGGGGTCGTGCATTCGCTGCATGAGATCATCGCGATATTGACGGAGGGCGGCTATGACGTCACCGCGCACCCTACCTCGCAAAGCGGCGACGGGCGCGATTTCATAAGGGAGCACGGCGGTGATTACGACCTTGTTTGCACCTGCGGCGGGGACGGTATGCTGCACGAGCTTTTCGAGGGGATAAAGGGCTTCGGCGCGGAGAAGCGCTGCGGCTATATCCCCGCGGGGACGATGAACGATTTCGCGTCGTCGCTTGGCATTCCAAAGACGTTTCCCGAGGCGGCGAAAATGATCATTGACGGTAATTTCCGCGCGATAGATGCGGGGAATATCAATGAGGAGCGGTTCGCGTATGTTGCGGCGTTCGGGGCGTTTTCGGAGGTCAGCTATTCGACCGACCGCCAGCTCAAGAACGTTTTCGGCTCGTTTGCGTATTTTTTGCAGGGCGTAAAGCTGTTCGACATGAATTATTTCAACGAGAAATCAGTCGGGCTGAAAATAACCTGCGGGGACGATGTCTACATCGGCGACTTTGTTTTCGGCATGGCGGGAAACAGCCTTTCCGTGGCGGGATTAACGAAGATGATATCCTCGGGCGCGGAGATGGACGACGGGCTGCTTGACTGCCTTTTCATAAAGCGCCCGAAAAGCCTTGCGGAGATTGAAAAGACCAGGAACGCCGTGCTGGACGAGAACCACCCGTTCGAGAACGTTATCCGCCTGCGCACCGACAGGCTGGTAATTGAGAGCGACAAGCCGATAGAATGGGATCTTGACGGCGAGCAGGGCGGGAGCACGCTCCGCGCGGAGATAACCGTCGACAGGCAGGCGGTCACCATTGCCGTTCCCGAGAGCAGCCCTGCGCTTGCCGAGGACGCTCAGGACGCGGAATGATTTTCGCAGATAATGCTTGATGAATAAGATACGCCGTGCGGGAATGACCGTACGGCGGCTTTTTTCGGATTTTTTTGAAAAACCCCTTGACAAATCGGGAGAAGTATGATAAAATATACTACGTTGCAGCAAGAGTTGCGGCAGATGTGCAGGTGTGGCGGAATTGGCAGACGCGCTAGCTTCAGGTGCTAGTGATCGCAAGGTCATGTGGGTTCAAGTCCCGTCACCTGCACCATCTATATTAAACGAAATAGATATTATGCCCGCAAACGGCTTCACAGAGCCACTTGCGGGCATATATCTTGTTCAAAATCAGAAATACGTTTCCGTAGATATTTTTTGTGGGTAAATGGACTTGAACCCCACTTGAATAAAAATTTCTTATGGAATTTTATTTACTCTGCACAATCAGCCTGCGAATGCCGGAAACGGTACTCGCAGGCTTTTTTATTTTCGCCGAAAATTACAAAAAAGATTTTCGGTAGGTTTGAACCCTTATCGTGTAGAAAAAATCACAATATATTTATATAGTATGCACAAATCGCCTGTGGCTGCTTCGGTATTACCGAACGCAAGCCGCAGGCGTTTTTTATTTCCATAAAAATTATGAAAGGAAAAAATCATGATGTCAATTAAAGCAGTACAGTAGAGTAAGTATGCATCGGCAAATGCCGTTTCATAAATTTTTTCAAATGGAGGTAATCAAATGAACAGACAGAGAATCCGGCTGCTCCAGGAGCAGTACCCGCCCGGAACGCGAATTCAGCTCGACAGCATGAGCGATGATCCTCGCCCCATTCCTGCTGGAGCTAAGGGGACGGTGCGGTTGGTGGACGATATGGGAACCTTGCATTGCGATTTCGACAACGGCAGGCATCTGGGCATTTGCCCTGAAGTCGATTCCTTTCACAGGATCACTGAGCAGAAGGAAGATATTGCTCCGAAGATGTCTATGTGACAAGAGCAGAAAGTAACTCAGTAAAATGATGGAGGTGATATTCAACGATACCACTTAACGCGTCAGAGGTCAGCTATGAGAGCTTCGAAATCCTAGGTCACAGGGGTTTGTTCACCAACATGAGGGTAGACCGCAAGTCGCTTCCGGATGGGCTTTATGCATATGACCTCCGTGACGAGTGCGACGGCGAGATATGCCAGCTCAAGGATTACGTCTTGGTGAACCATTGGGGAACCTGCATTCTCAAAGAACCTATCGAGGGCAGCTCCGAGGGCGTGGACATCACTGAGGACGATTACAACTATCTTGGCGATGACCTAACGCTTGACGAGTTCGTCACTCCTATCCAGACAATAAACCAAACAATGTAATGCAATCAGCCTGTGAACGCAGGTGTTTGCACGAATCCACTTTTCTTTTTTCGGTTGAAACGCCTGTTCACAGCAGAATTGCCGAGGAGGTAATAACCATTCCAAACTATATTATTAACCAAGTCCGTTTCAATGGAGATGAAAGCCGTGTCGCCGAGCTAATGGACTTCATCAGACCGGACAAGGGCGAAAGCAGAGAGCATTCCGCTGTAATCGACTTCAACAAAATAATCCGCATGCCGGAAAGTCTGAACGTTGACGCCGGCAGCATGGAAGTCCCCTACTTGTCAGCAATCCTCACCGCAATAAATCCCATTACGGACGATTTCGGAGAGAAGAAACTCCAGCCGGACGAATTCCGTGAAACTGTAAACAAGGTAAATGCATTCTTTTCGCATTCCAAGCCGAATGTCATGACGGCGACCGTCAATCGTCAGGCGCTGGAAAAGGGCAGGATCTATCTGGACAACATCATGCAATACGGTGCGCCGACATGGTATGAGTGGAGGGTAAAAGCTTGGGGATGCAAGTGGGAGGCTGGCAATCAGGAGGCAGTCAGCAGCGATACTATCGAATTCACGACCCCGTGGTCTGCGCCTGTCCCCATACTGCGTGCTCTGTCCGAGAAGTTCCCTGACATCATAATTTCAAGCCGCTGGGCGGACGAGGACGTCGGTGTAAATACCGGAGAAGCAGAATTCAAGGGCGGCGAGATTTCTGAGCTGACCCGCTTTGACGCTCATAGCAAGGAGGCATTCGAGCTTGCAGCAGAGCTGTGGGGCTTGGATCTCGCCGAGGAGGGATTCGCGTTCAACGAAAAGACCCAGACCTACGAATACCACGACCCTGAAGAAGATCCGGACATTTCCCCCAAGATGTAAGTAAATGCAATCAGCCTGTGAACGCAGGCGTTTGCACGAACTCACAATACTTTTTTCGGTTGAAATCGCTTTCGTTCACAGCAGAATTGCCGAAAGAGGTGATGATTATCAACAGCTTTATGAGCTGGATCGGCGGCAAGAAAAGCAGCCGTGACATCATTATTCCGAGATTCCCAGTGTACTACGAAAAGTACATCGAGGTTTTCGGAGGAGGCGGGTGGATTCTGTTTGCGAAGCACCCGAACAACGACTTCGAGGTGTTTAACGACTTCAACAGCAACATCTCAAATCTGTACACCTGCGTCCGCGACCACAGCGCCGAGCTTATTGAAAGGCTTCGTTTCGTGCTTAACAGCCGGGAGGACTTCGACAGGATAAAGCACATAATCAGCGAACCAGCGGAAATTGGCGATGTGAAACGTGCTGCGGAATTCTACCAGCTAATCCGGTACAGCTACGCAAGCTCCTGCGACAGCTTCGGAGGTAAGCCCCATTCCATGTGGAGCAACTTCCCGCTTATCGAACAGGCTTGCCGCAGGTTGCAGAAGGTCGTAATTGAAAACAAAGATTTCGAGAAGCTCATCTTGCAGCAGGACAGCGAGGTGAGCTTTTTTTACTGCGACCCGCCGTACTTCAACACGGAGAGCTATTATGAGAACGTCGCTTTCGGAACTGCCGACCACGAACGGCTTCGCAATGTGCTTTCCGGGATATCCGGCAAGTTTATGGTGTCCTACAACGACTGCCCGGAGATACGCAGTCTGTATGACGGCTGCGAGATGTACGCGTACGAGCGTCTGAACAATATCCGCCAGCGGTTCGACGGAGGCAGTATGTTCGGCGAGCTGCTCATTGCGAACTACGACCTGAACGAACGCCTGAACAGCAACAGACAGATTTCATTTTTTGACGAGGAGGACAATTATGGTAACATTTAACTGCAAGATCACTGGTAACGGCAATCTGAAGCTCTCGGAGCAGGCGCAGGAGATTCTCGACCTGCGCCCCGGCGATGAGGTTAGAATCTCAATACACCTCGGCGATGAGGAAATCATCGTTCCGCAGGTATACCTTGACGACGCCGGGATTCCCACAGGCAGCACGCTGGAGGTCTGCTCCGAGAACGGGCGGCTTATAATTCAGGAGGCTATCGATGAGTAATTCGGAAATAATGCTGTTCTGTCATGAGCAGTTTGGGGAGATTCGCACGCTGAAAATTGACGGAGAGCCGTGGTTTGGGGGAAAGGACGTTGCACTTTCGCTCGGCTACACTAATCCTGCAAAGGCTCTTCGCGACCATGTTGACAGCGATGATGTAACGGTGAACGATTCGTTCACCGTCAATGGAACGCAGGGTAAATTGATAAACGAAAGTGGTCTGTACAGCCTTATCCTTTCAAGCAAGCTGCCTTCCGCAAAGGCGTTCAAGCATTGGGTGACAGCCGAGGTGCTTCCCTCTATCCGCAGAAACGGCGCTTATCTCACCGCCGAAACGCTCCACAGAACAATGAGCGATCCCCGTGAGCTGGCAAAGCTGCTGAATACCCTCGCAGACGAGCAGGAAAAGCGGCAGAAGCTCGAAGAAGAAAACGCTTTTCTCACGGTCAAGGCGAGGTATTACGACCAGATTTTGAACAGCAAAAATTCCGTCCCTGTCACGCAAATTGCAAAGGACTACGGAATGTCCGCGGTTGCGTTCAACAAGCTGTTGCATGAGCTTAGAATCCAGTTTCCTATACGCAATTCGTGGGTGCTGTATGCGGAGTACTCCGACAAAAACTACACCCAGAGCAAAACCTACCAGATAGGCGAGGACAAATCCGTAATGCACACCTGCTGGACGCAGGTGGGACGACTGTTCTTGTATCAGTTCCTCAAGGAAAGAGGTATTCTTCCCATGTGCGAACAGGAGGACTGAATGGAGCATTTGTACAGATATTCGCTTCGCGAAGCCAAAAGCACGGATCGAGTGCAGCTCTGGAAAGACAGCCTTCGTGAGAATATCCGCTGCCGGGACTTTCTGGACAAAATCGTTGCGGAGAGGTTCGACGGATATAATCTTCCTTCGGAGTGCATTCAGCAGACCGTCAAGGAATTCGGCTACGACCGCACCATGTGGGTAATTGCGAACACAATTGAACTGCGCAGCGGCGACGGAAGAATATGCCGTGACAACAGGACATGGGCAAAATCGTTCAATATCCCCAAAAGCGAAAGAAACAGCGAATTTGCGCTGAACTGCCATAGCTGTCTGGTGGACGGACTTGCAGGTCAGGTGCAGAAAATGTATTCGGAGCTGGGGCTGTTCTCCGGCAAGCATATAGTCCGGTCGGACGAGCCGCAGGACTACACCGGAAAGCTGCTGATCCTGCGGGACACCGCTCTAAGAGAGGAATACAGAATTCCGGAAAACCAGCTCTTTCTGGCGGATAACGGCTTTGGCTGCTCCCCGACTGCAAGCGGTCGAAAGGTGTTCGGGAGGTTTCTTTCGGACGGCGAACAGGCGCAGTTTAACCGCACAGATTTTCTTGGAATAATTGACGAGCAATATATCCCGGAGTGGGCTGCGCAAAAGCTTTCAGAGTTTACTGAAAAGCAGACACACGAACCACAACTTAATATGTAATTCCGCAGAGCAATCTGCGGATTTTTGCATAAATACAACATTTTTATGGAGGAAAAACACATGAAGAAGTTAATCACAAGAATCACACTCAAGGCGCTTCAGGCAAAGGAAATCCTGCGTTCCACCCGCGGTGAGAATTTCGTGGACAGCGGCATCAAGATTCTCATCGCAGTGGTTATAGGCGCACTCCTGCTGGGCGGTCTGTATGCGCTGTTCGGTGACACCATTCTCCCCACCCTCACCGAGAAGGTCGAGGATATGTTCAACTTCGCCGGCTAATGGAGGTAAGACATGGAGATCGATGTAAAAATCACGAGGCTAGGCGCACCTGACAGCAACGTCAAGGCATATGTTTCCGCGACTATCGGGAACTGCTTTGCCGTGCGCGGCATGAAGCTGGTTGAGGGCAAAAACGGACTGTTCCTGTCCATGCCGAACTACCAGAAAAGGGACGGCAGCTACACAGACGTGTGCTTCCCCACAACGGCAGAATTCAGACAGCAGCTGAACAACGCGGCGGTAGCGGCGTACCAGCTCTGCCTTGAAAAGCAGCTTGGTCAGGCGCAGAACGCTACGGTGGAGCAGAGTAATGACGGCTCTGCTCCGACTATGGGAATGTCGATGTAATCAGAAAATGGAGGAAAAACACATGAAGAAGTTAATCACTAGAATTACGCTCAAGGCGCTTCAGGCAAAGGAAATCCTGCGTTCCACACGCGGTGAGAATTTCGTGGACAGCGGCGTTAAAATCCTTATCGCGGTGGTGATCGGCGCGCTCCTGCTGGGCGGTCTGTATGCGCTGTTCGGCGACACTATTCTGCCTACTCTCACCGAAAAGGTCGAGGATATGTTCAACTTTGCCGGCTGATGCTTCCTATTTCTCAGTTCGCAATAATTTCTGTTCTTCTGACCGCCGCAACGATCTCAGACATTCGAACCCGTGAGGTTTCAGACGTTTTCAGCGTAGGAATCCTGCTGACCGCATTTCTGAATTTCAATATTGAAAATCTTATCGGTCTGGCTGTTCCGACGCTTTGTCTGGCAATCGCAGTATTGTGCGGCGGTTTCGGAGGCGCAGATGTGAAGATTATTGCTGCTCTGAGTGTTGTAATGGGGCTTGAGGGCAGCGTTCTGCTTGTCCTCATCGCCCTCATTTCAATGCTGCTGTTTCACGCTTTTGCTTGGATAATTCAGAAACTACGCAAAAAGTTCGCAGCAACAAGCTATCCTTTTGTTCCGTTCATTTTTATCGGGTACGTTTGTACCGAAATCTTATTATTCTGAAAGGAAAACACATGAAATTACTGAAAAACAGAACCGTCCTCGGCGTTGTCTGCATTGCGTTGTCGCTTATAATCTGCTTCGCGATTACGCCGCTGTTCAATGCGGCAAAGGAAAACACCACCGAGATAGGCCGCATGAAAAAGGACGTGAAAATCGGGCAGGAAATTACTGAAAAGGACATTGAGATTGTGGAGGTCGGCGCGTACAATCTCCCAGCAGATGTTCTCAAAAAGTCCGAAGATGTGGTCGGGAAATATGTGTCCTCGGAGCTTCTTGCCGGTGAGTATGTTCTGCCGGATAAAATAAGCGACACACCCGCCAGGGAGAACGCATATCTTTACAACCTCACCGGCGAGAAACGCGCAATTTCCGTTACAATTCCGTCTTTTGCGGGAGGACTATCCGGCAAGCTCATTTCGGGGGATATTGTGTCGGTTATAGCAGTAGATTTCCGCGAGTCCAGCGAAACCGTCGTTCCGGACGAGCTTCAGTACGTCGAGGTAATCGCCGTCACGGATAAGGAGGGCTACGACGAGAACGAGGTGGTAGTCACCGCAGACGGTGAGGAAGAACCCGACCTCCCGGAAACAGTCACTCTGCTGGTAACTCCGGCGCAGGCGAATATCCTTGCGGGGCTTGAAGCAGACGGCGAAATTCACCTGTCGCTGGTTTACAGAGGAACTGCGGATAACGCTCAAAAATTTATAGCAGCGCAGGAAAAGTTGCTCGCCGAATTAGCTGAGGCTGAAAAGGCGGAGGAACAAAAGTCCGAATCACCTGCCACTCCCACAGAGCCGACAGTACCCGCAGTTTCCGAACCCGCACCGTCCGAAGAAATCCCCACCGAAAACGAAGAACAGAACCCCGTAATCGACACGGTTATTATCGAATCGGAGCAAGAACCCGAAACTGCTGAAACGGAGGTGA
>CAMEPN010000033.1 GCA_945931735.1 uncultured Clostridia bacterium | reverse complement strand
TGGACAAGCCTACCGACCGCATGATAGTCAGCTGCATGAGCTTCGGCTTCAAATACGGCGTCCCGGGCGAGGCGGATCTTGTGTTCGACGTGCGCTGCCTGCCAAATCCGTTCTACATACCCGAGCTGAAAAAGAAAACGGGGCTGGACAAAGAGGTGCGCGATTATGTAATGGGCTTCGAGCAGTCGCAGACGCTGGAGGCAAAGCTGCGCGACCTTATCGACTTCCTTATCCCGTGCTATCTCAGCGAGGGAAAAAGCCGCCTTGTCATCGCGTTCGGCTGCACGGGCGGAAAGCACAGGAGCATTACCTTTGCGCAGAGAATGGCGGACTATCTTGCCGAAAAGGAATGCAACGTCAGAACGCTGCACAGGGATATCGACAAAAACTGACCTCCAATGCGGAGGAGCCTTACTGCAATGGCGCTGCGGCTTTCTGTTGAAACAAAAGCTCTGCGGCTTTCTGTTGAAACAAAAGCTCTGCGGCGGGAAAGGCGGTGTGTTCCGTGTCATTTTCATCTGAAATAAAAAAGGAGCTTTGCTCCGTAAGGGATATGAGCAGCGGAGAGATGGCGGCGATGTTCTACGGAATGCTTTTCGCGGGGCGTACTTCCGACGGCAGATCGGTCGTCCAGACGGAAAACGCAGACCTCGTCGCGGCGGCGCGCACTCTTGCGGAGGAGGTTTTCCCTGAAACAAGGCACGAAACGACGCGCCTTGTGAGAAACGGCGGCTCGCTTTATACCTTTTCGATAAAAAGCGGGGCGGAACGTGTTGCGGAGCGCTTCGGCGATATGTCGGAGATAAACCCGTCGGTAGTTTCGGGAAACGACGAGGAGAGCGGCGCGTTTCTGCGCGGGGTGTTCGTTTCCTGCGGCTCGGTCACAGACCCGAACAAGGAATACCACCTCGAGCTTGTCCTACCCGACAGCCGCCGCGCAGAGCAGCTCCACAGCTTTATCCGCGAGCACGGCATGTCGGTTAAGATGACTCGTCGGCGCGGGAGCGCGGTGCTATATGCGAAGGAGAGCGAGCTTATCGAGGACTTTCTGACCTATATAGGCGCGGGGCTGCGTTCGCTGGAGATAATGCAGATAAAAATAGAAAAGGATCTGCGCAACCGCGCGAACCGCACGGTGAACTGCGACAGCGCAAATCTTGACAAGACCGTCGCGGCTTCCGACAAAAGCTGCCGCGACATCGAGCTTATCATAAAAACGCTCGGCGCGGACAGGCTTTCGCCCGACCTGCGTGAAACGGCGCTGCTTCGTCTGGACAACCGCGAAAGCTCCCTCAGCGAGCTTTGCCGCCTTTTTGAAAAGCCGATAAGCCGCAGCGGGCTGAATCATCGTCTGAAAAGGCTTTCCGCCATTGCCGACGGGATACGGCGCGGAGAGCAGAAATAATCACAGATAAAAAAGAAAAGAACTACTAAGGGCAAGACAATGAAAAATAATTCGGAAATAAAAACCGCTCTAAAGGCGGCGTTTCCCTATACCCTGCCCATAATGGCGGGGTTCTTGTTTTTGGGAGCGGCATACGGGATATACGCGCGGACAGAGGGGCTGGCGGCGGCGTATCCCATTCTTATGGCGGCGGTGATATTCGCGGGGTCGCTTGAGTTTGTCGCGGTGGATATGCTGACGAGCGGGATCTTCGACCCGATAAACGCGCTGGTCATGACGATAATGGTGAACGCGCGGCATTTATTCTACGGGATATCCATGCTGGAAAAATACCGCGCGGCGGGCAAAAAGCGGTGGTATCTCATCTTCGGAATGTGCGACGAGAGCTTCTCGATAAACTGCACCGCAGAGCCGCCCGAGGGGGTCGACCGCGGGTGGTTCTATTTCTGGGTCACGCTGTTAGATCAGATATACTGGATAAGCGGAGCGGCGCTCGGCTCGCTCGCGGGGTCGTTTATCACCTTTGATATCCCGGGGCTGGATTTCGTGATGACCGCGCTTATGGTGGTAATTTTCCTCGACAACTGGCTCAAGGAAAAGCAGCATTTCAGCTCTCTTATCGGGCTTGGCGTATCGCTGCTGTGCCTGCTCATTTTCGGCAGCGGGAGCTTTATTATCCCGTCGATGGCGGTAATGCTTCTGATACTGACAGTGTTCAGAAAGCCGATAGAAAAGGCGGCAGACGCTGTCCCCGCGAAAAAGGAGGGGCAGCCGTGACGCAGTTACAGATGATTATAACCATTGCAATGTGCGTTTTGGGAACAATGCTTACAAGGTTCCTGCCGTTTATCGTTTTTCCCTCGGGAAAGCCCGTCCCGAAGTATGTCGGATATCTTGGGAAAGCGCTTCCGGGCGCGGCGCTCGGGCTGCTGGTCATTTACTGCTTTAAGGACGTGAATGTGCTTGCGGGCGCGCACGGTCTGCCCGAGCTTATCTCGCTGGTTGTGATAGCCGCGCTGCATTTGTGGCGGCGGAATATGCTGCTGTCTATCGGCGCGGGGACGGCGGTTTATATCCTATTGGTGAATTTTGTTTTCAAATAAAAAACGCACAGGCGGATAAATGTCTGTGCGTTTGGAGTGTTATTGCTCGTGCGTTTGGGGCTATTCCTCGATATGGATAACGTTCACGGGGCAGCCGATCGCTGCGTCCCTGACCTGATTTTCAAACCCGTCGGGGCTTTTGTATGTTTCAGAACGTCCGTCGTCCGCCATGCGGAACACCTCGGGGCAGACCTCCGCGCAAAGAGCGCAGCGGATGCAGCCTTCGCGGTCGATATTAACTTTCATAACGGCACCTCCCATTTGCTTTGTGCGAAAATATTATTTCCGTACAAGGGAGGGATTATTCGGTCAGCGGATAAAATTCGTGCGGATGACCGGCTCTTTTTCGGGGAAGTTTATACCCGCGGCCTTTCCCGCCTCGATGCAGCGGAGCAGCCACGCCATGTTGCGCGCCAGAGTGCGCATTGTCTGAAGTCCCTCCTCGTCCTTCATGACGTCCTCGGGGCAGCTTCCGTGCACCTGATTCCAATACTGCGAGGATACTATCGGCATACAGTTTATGGTGAAATATTTGTTGAGCTGGTCGAACGCCGCCGACGCGCCGCCTCTGCGGCAGCTGACGATATTCGCGGCGGGCTTTCCTCTCATCGCCCTTCCGCCGGAATAGAACGCTCTGTCCATAAAAGAGGTTATCGCGCCGCTTGCCGCTGCGTAGTGGACGGGCGAACCGAAAATAAAGCCGTCGGCGTCCACCGCCTTTTTATTGAACTCGTTGACGATATCGTCGACGAAGCAGCGGTGGAGCTTTGCGCACGCGCCGCAGCCGATACAGCCCGCTATGGGCTTATTGCCTATCCAGAAAATTTCGGACTCGACCCCGCATTCGCTGAGCGTTTTTTCGATCTCCTTGAGCGCGGTATATGTACAGCCGTGCTCGTGCGGGCTTCCGTTTACGAGAATTACTTTCATATTACTTACCTCCTATCGCAGATATGCTCTGCACATATATTATATTACATGAAGTTCGCACAAAGTCAAGTGCCGACGGCGAATTTTCATCATATTTTCAGAAAGAGAAGGAACAAAAAGTGGAGAAAAAACTTACAAAAACATATGTTGTCGTACTGCTGGCGATGGTCTGCTGTATGCTGTGGGGAAGCGCGTTCCCTGTTATAAAGCTGGGCTACGCGGAATTCGGGATAGACAGCAGCGACACTGCGTCGCAGATACTTTTCGCGGGCTGCCGCTTTTTCCTCGCGGGAGTAATGTCGTGGATATTCGGGAGCGCCGCCGCGAAAAAGCCGCTGCTGCCGAAAAAGCGCTCGATAAAGAAGATCGCGCTGCTGGCGCTGTTTCAGACTGTTTTGCAGTACATTTTCTTCTATGTCGGGCTTGCGCACTGCTCGGGCGTAAAATCCTCCGTTATCGACGGGACGAGCGCGTTTATCTGCGTGCTGCTCTCGTCGCTGGTTTTCCGCATGGAGAAGCTGACCCCCGCGAAGATAATCGGGTGTGTTCTCGGCGTCGCGGGGATAGTTGTCGTAAACCTCGGCGGGGAGCTGGGCGGCGGCTTCGCGCTTAACGGAGAGGGGTTTATTTTCATTTCGATGCTCTCCTATGCGATGTCGACCGTTCTTATCCGCCGCTTCACCGCCGACGGCGACGATCCCGTCATGCTGTCCTCGCTTCAGTTCATGCTCGGCGGGGCGGTCATGGCTGCGGCGGGGCTTATCGCGGGCGGACGGCTGACTGTCGTAACTCCTGCGGGCGCGGGGCTGCTTTTGTACCTCGGTTTCCTTTCCGCGGTGGCATATTCGCTGTGGTCGGTGCTGCTGAAATATAACCCTGTGAGCAAAGTGGCGGTTTTCGGTTTCATGACCCCGATATGCGGCGTGCTGCTGTCCGCGCTTCTCCTCGGGGAAACAGAGCAGGCGTTCAGCATAAACGCGCTCGCGGCGTTGGTGCTCGTCTGCGCGGGAATATATATCGTCAACCGAAATCCAAAAGTAAAGGGTTGATATTTGTGCAAAATCAACGAAATTGATATATGCTTTTTCTCTGTTAGATGTTGAAGTTTTACTAAAATCTCCTTGATTTATTTAAAAAAATATAGTATAATAACAGCATAAGCTATATCAAAGGAGATAAATGCTATGGATTTAGAACATCTTACTCTTTTAGACGTTATAGACAGAGAAACGCTCCAGTCGCTTCAGGACGCATTTTCCGACGCAACGGGAATGGCTGCGCTCGCTACCGATGACACCGGCGCGGTAACTCACCTCAGCAATCCGACGGATTTCTGCATGAAATACACCAGAAAGTCGCCCGTTGGCTGCGAACGTTGCAACAAATGCGATCTTCAGGGCGGCGCGGACGCTTCGAGGACAGGCCGTCCGTCCGTGTATTACTGCCACGGCGGGCTTGTCGATTTTGCTGCTCCGATAATCGTAAACGGCAGACATATCGGCTCGCTTATCGGCGGGCAGGTGCTCACCGAGGAACCCGACGAGAATAAATTCCGCAGGATCGCCGTAGAAATAGGCGTTGATCCCGACGATTATATCGCGGCGCTCCGCAAGGTAAAGATCGTACCCAAGGAAAAGGTTGACGCGGCGGCAAATCTGCTGTATCAGATGGCTAACGCACTGTCCATGGCGGGCTATCAGCACGCGCTGACGCTCGAGAAGATGGAGCAGGAAAAGGCTGATTCCGAAAGGGTCAACAAGACCGTTGCAAATATCGTTGAAAAGATCTCCTCTGTGGATAAGTCCGTAAAGGCGCTTGAGGACAGCTTCTCAACCATTAAGGACGCTGCCGCAGCTTCCGCAAAGGCGGTCGAAAACACCGACGGCATCGTAAAGACTATCGAGAACGCTTCCACGCAGCTCACCCTTATCGGCTTCAACGCTTCCATAGAAGCGAAGCGCGCGGGCGCAGCGGGGGCAGGCTTCAACGTTATCGCGCAGGAGGTACGCACCCTTGCCGACAAGAACACGAAGCAGGCGGGCGAGATCGAAAACACGCTCAACGGCATCAAGAAAGCGATGAACGATATCAACAACCAGATCAAGGCGGTTTACGCGGGAATTGAAAAGACTGCGGGCGAGATCGAAGCGCTTTCCGCTCTTGTTGAGGATACAAAGACTGTTTCCAATAAGTAAAACCGTAAAATTAAGGCGTTCCGCCTGAGGATACATAAGAAAGGATAATCATTATGGCAAACCGTTTTATTCTTAACGAAACCTCCTACCACGGAAAGGGAGCAGTTTCCGCCGTTGCGGAGGAAGCAAAGAACAGGGGCTTCAAGAAAGCGTTCGTATGCTCCGACCCCGACCTCGTAAAGTTCGGCGTTACCAAGAAGGTGACCGACGTGCTTGACGCGGCTTCTCTGCCCTACGAGCTTTATTCCGATATCAAGCCCAACCCCACCATTGAGAACGTTCAGCACGGCGTTGAGGAGTTCAAGAAGAGCGGCGCCGACTACATAGTTGCTATCGGCGGCGGCTCCTCCATGGATACCGCAAAGGCTATCGGCATAATCATCAACAACCCCGAGTTCGCCGATGTTAGAAGCCTTGAGGGCGTTGCTCCCACGAAGAAGCCCTCCGTTCCGATAATCGCTGTTCCCACCACCGCAGGCACGGCTGCCGAGGTCACCATAAACTACGTTATCACCGACGCAGAAAAGGACAGGAAGATGGTCTGCGTTGACCCGCACGACATTCCTATCGTAGCTGTCGTTGACCCCGACATGATGAGCAGTATGCCCAAGGGACTTACTGCCGCAACAGGCATGGACGCGCTGACCCACGCTATCGAGGGCTACATCACCAAGGGCGCATGGACGCTGTCCGATATGTTCCACCTCAAGGCTATCGAGATCATTTCCGCTTCGCTGCGCGGCGCGGTAGAGAACACCGCAGAGGGCAGAGAGGGCATGGCTCTCGGTCAGTACATCGCAGGCATGGGCTTCTCCAATGTTGGTCTGGGTATAGTTCACTCCATGGCACACCCGCTCGGCGCTCTGTATGACACGCCTCACGGAATCGCAAACGCGATAATCCTCCCGACTGTAATGGAGTACAACGCTCCCATGACAGGCGAGAAGTACCGCGACATCGCAAAGGCAATGGGCGTAAAGGGCACCGAGAACATGACTCAGGACGAGTACAGAAAGGCAGCAGTCGACGCAGTTAAGCAGCTTGCAGCCGATGTAGGTATCCCCTCCGACCTTAAGGCTATCGTAAAGGCAGAGGATATTCCTTTCCTCGCACAGTCCGCTTACGATGACGCCTGCCGTCCCGGCAACCCGAGAGATACTTCCGTAGAAGAGCTTGCAGAGCTTTACAGAAGCCTTCTCTGATAATATTGTCACAGAATAGCGCAGCCGCCGGAATCCAAACCGGCGGCTGATTTTTATTTGTTTTAGGGTTTATTTACCGGATCATTGTCCTCGGTTTCTTTAGCCGTGTCCGCAGCTTCCGCATTTTCCTCGGCAGGCTGCTTGAACTTTATTTTTGTGAGCTTGCGTATCCGTGACCAAATGAACGCCAGCCCGACCAGCACAAGCTCGGGGATAGTCTGCCACAGCCTTGACACCACGGAAATGACCAGCGCATATTCCATCGGCATTATCTGCGACAGCCCCCATGTCATTATCCCCTCTCTAACGCCAAGCCCGCTCGGCGCGAATATCGCGAGAATGCCCATTATCGCCGAAACGCCCCAAATCCCCGCGCAGTAAAGCATCTGCGAAAGCTGAACGTCGGGGTAGATGGACTGCGTGAGAATAAAGAAGCCGACGCCGACGATGAGCCAGTTTGCGATGAACAGCAGTACGACCTTCAGCATCTGCGAATACTTCATCGGGATCATGAGATCCTTTTTAAAGATCTTCCCGATGAGCTTAAGGATAAAGTTGATTATTTTCGGGTGAATACAAACGAAGAACGCGACGATAAGCGCGATCGTTATCCATTTGTAGTTCTCGAGCAGCTCGTTCGGGAAGAACAGAAGCGACACGATGAACAGCATAGCCGCGCCGAGCAGCGTGCAGATGTTCTCGATAAAGAAGCAGACAGTCACCTTAGGAAGCGGCGCGTCCTCCTCCTTGTAGTAGGTAAGCCGCGCGGCGAGCATGAACACCTTTCCGGGGATATACTTTCCGAGTATCGAGTAGAGATAGCTTGTGACCGCCTTTTCGTATTTTATGGAGCAGCCGTTTATCATCGTGATGTAATGCCACAATGTCGCCAGCGTTATCTTATACAGAAAATAGAACAGCATTGAGAAGATGAATATTCCCCAGTTTACGCCCTCTATTTTGGAGAAGTCCTCGCGGTTTTTCCAGAAATACCACGCGAGAAACACAACGACCAGCACTCCGAACGCTATCTTGCACGCCTTTAATATCTTTTGCTTGTTTACTTTTATATTCATGCTTCACCGCCTCAGAAGCTTAGCAGGACGCGGATAAAGCACATATAGTAATATATGAACCACGTCGGCATTTTCTCAAGCTTTTCGAGTTTTTCCTGACTGAATTTTATATTGCGCCAGCCGAGCCTGAACGCAAGGCGGTGGTTCCAGCGGCACTTCCCGCTGACGTCAACGTTGAGCGACTTGCCCTGCTTTTGGAACAGCTCCTGCTTTGCCTTGGCGCAGTTCCACTTGAACACGAGAGCGCGCTTCTGCGAGCGTAGCATACGCTCGTCGTCAAGCTTTGCGTCGACAATCGCGCCCGCTTCTACGGCGGAGCGGTACATCTCAAGCGCCCTCTGCGTGCGGATAACGCAGCTTGTGTGCTTTATCGGGTTCTTTTTCATTTCCTTGAGCCAGATATCGCCGAAGCTTATATCGGCGGCGTAGCCGTATTGATCCTGACACACCATGCAGCTTTCGCGGCTGAAAAAGTACGCGTTTTTGTAGGCGCATATCGTTTTCGGGTAGGATAGGGTCTTTTCGCTGCCGTCGGCGTATTTCACGGTAGACAGCCCGCGCCAGTGACCGCGGCGGTAATACAGCCGCACCGCGCCGTCGAGGGAAATTTTCTTTTTCTTGAGAGGGACGAGCGTCGCGTTTTCATGGTGACTGCCCGAGCAGTAAAGACCAAGCTTGAGCACTATCTTCTCTTTAAGCGCGGGCTTGTGCTCGAGAATATTGTCGAACGCCCGCATCTGACACGGAACGAGCACTACTGCGAGCCTGCCCTTAAAATCCTCCAGCATTTTCGTGTGCTGAAGCAGCGGCATTGCCATGTAAACCGACGAGGAGGCTTCGCGGAGCTGCTCGGGCGTTGTCGCGATATACGACTTATAGCCGAGCTTGCCGTCCTTTATTTCGCTTCGGGTGACCCATGCGCCGTCTATCTGCCCGCTTTCGAGCAGGTGGCAGAGCAGCGCGGTCACCATTCCGCCCGAGGCTGCGTTGGCGCGTATCGTTTCGTCCGCGGCGTAGCCCATTCGGCAGCAGAGGTGCTCGCCTATGTATTTGTCGGGGTCGTTGAAATCAAGAAGCTTGACCTTTTTCGGCTTTTCCATCACCTTGTCGATGACCCCGCTTATCAGCCGTATATTGTCGCGGGAGCTTTCGAGCACATCGGGTAGCGCGTCGCGTATCTGTACGCGGATATTGTCGCTTTCAGCGATGAAGCCGATGAATTTCTCCTTTAGCTTGTCAAGGTCGAGCTGCGAAAAATCGACCGCGTATTCGCCCAGCCCGAACATATCCAGAACTTCCTTGTACTTGTGGCTCCAGCCGATAAGCAGCGTAGGGACGCATTTTTCGAGCGCGCCTATCATAGCATGGAAGCGGCTCGCGACCAGAGCGTCGCAGCGCGAGATAAGGCTGCGTATCTCCTCGGGGGACATTTCGCGCGGGTACCATCGCACCGTCGATTTGTCGCGCACCGAATTATATACCTCGCCGCATATGAGCAGGTCGTTGTTTCGGGGCTTTTCGCTGCCCTCGCGGGCGGCGTTGGCGATGATAAGAACGTTGTAGTCCTTTTCGTTGAGCCAGTTTATGAACTGGGTCATTATGCCCTTATAATCCTTTCCCAGCTTTTCGCACTTGCCCTGAACGACGCTGGATATCGACAGCGCAATGACGCGCTTTTTATAGAAATTGTCCTCCTCGCAGAGCTTTTCGACCTTTTTGTCCCAATATTCGCTGTCGGGCATGGAGAACGCCCCGTCGGCGCAGAGCTTCACGTTTTTCGTTATGCCGATGGACGCGAGG
>CAMEPN010000032.1 GCA_945931735.1 uncultured Clostridia bacterium | reverse complement strand
TATTCCCGTTTACGAAGCATTCCATGCCCTCGATGTATTTTCCGTTTCCGAGATAGCTGTCCGCAGAGGTCAGCAGGAAATACGTCGGGCGCTGCGGCGTTTTCGTAAAGAAGTCGCAGAAGTCGTTGCAGGCGATGCAGCGCTCGTTAAGGATAGAGTTCAGCTCGTCGAGCTTCGCGCTGTATGTCCCGAGAACAAAGCAGCGCTGACCGCCCATCTTGCCCTTGTACTGCGCGAGCTGCGCCGCCGTGGCGGACTCCATTCCCGCGCACTTTTTCGTGTCGGAATTGATCGCGCCGTTAGCCTTTGAAGCGCCGAGCGAGCCTTTTAATCCCGAGCCTTCGGGCTCGTTCATCTCGCAGTAGTCCCTCTCGGTATAACCGAGCGCCTTGAGCGCCCGCGCGGTTTCCTGCGATGTCCCAACAACGCGCGACATGGCGGCGATAGTCGTTTCCACAGGCGTATACGGCTTGAGTATCAGCGCGTAAAAAGTGTTCGCTTTTCCCTTAAGCTCGTCGATAAAGCGTATATCCTTGTCGGGGTCGGCCTCGGACTGCCGCAGGCATACCCTGAACGCCGTTTCGGGAACGCGCACGTTCTTCTTTCTGAGCGCGTCTACTGTTTTCATCAGCAGGTCGTATTCCTCGTCACCGCCGATGACCGCAAGCTTTCTCTGCCCGATGACCTCGATGTTTTTGATGATATGATTTTTGTAGGCGCTCGCCTTTCCGCCCGAAACCATACTGTCCGCAAGATAATCCGAATAATCCATTCTCTATTCCCCCTGTCAAATAATTAGCTTATTCTATTGTATAGCTAACTGTGTTGCTTATCGGGACATACTGCCCCTCTACATACGCCGTGAGATATATCTCATAATATCCCGGGCTGGTCAAGAAATATGTATAGCTAAGCTCGTTCTCCGCATTCCTGTGGAGCACCTGCTCGCCGTTATAAAATACCATCCAGCCGAGATTGTAATAGCCCTCGACCTCGGGGCGGGTGACCTCGTGGGTCTGCTCGTCTATGGTTATTTCAACGGGGTCGTCAATGACGATCTCGCTCTTCGCTTTTTCGTTATAGGACAGGAACTCGAATTTCTCTCCGTTTACGACAACATCTGCGGAGCAGTTTTTCTTGCTCGTGTTCGCGTCCCAGCCGAGCATTGACCCCGCGGTAGAGCCGTCGACAGTGCTGTTTATTATGGTTATCCCTTCATAAACGCCGCCGATAGCCTGCCCCGAAACGACGCCGACATTGCAACCGCCGCATACGCTGGCGCCGTCAAAGGTAACGTCTCCCGCATAGCAGAAAGTTTCCCACCCGATAAAGCCGACGTCGGTGTCGGAGGAATTTATCGTCATGTTTTTTATGGTATGACCCGAGCCGAGGAACGCTCCGTTGAACGGGTGATTCTGCGCGCCGCCGTTCCAGCCCATCGGCGCCCATTCATACCCAGAAAGGTCGATATCCGCCTCCAGCACTATCGCGAAATATCCCTCCGAAACGGTATTAACCGCCCAGACCGCGCTCGCAAGCTCCTCGGGAGTATTCACCACAAATGCGCCCTCATTCAGCGACTTTTCGATATAGTCCGCGTCAGCAAGGAACGGTATATCGCCGAAGTCCTTGTACTGCATCCAACCGTCGCTGTCGGGGTAGCGGTCGAGAAGCTCGGAGCACTCCTCCGAGGCGCGCTTTTCGCCCACTATCCGCTTATATTCGTCGCTTTCGGCGGAATACAGCTCAATGCGCTCGTCCCTGCCGTACAGCGTCATAGAGCCGTCGTACCAAATATAAAAGCTGTACGCCTTTCCGTCTATGACGAGCGACTGCCCCTCGAGGAGCGTCTGCCGCAGGGAATATTCGGAGCTTTTTCCGTTGACGGACAGCGTTCCGTCGTCTGAGAATATCCACTCCTGCGAGATATCCTCGCTGTTATACCAACTCGTTTCCGTAAGCGTTTTCAAAACGGAGCTGTCGGTATCAAAGATATCCGAGGAAGCTGTCCCCGAAAGCTCGGCAGCGGAGTTTTCCTCCGAAACTGCGGAGGTATCCGAGGGGGCAAGCGTCACCGACCCGCCCTTATATTCGCAGCCGCAAAGCAGCGCGGCGGTCATTACCAAAACAAGCAACAGTGCTGAAATTCGTTTCATGGCACGCTCTCTTTCGTACAGTCGGCCGAAAGGAAAGGGGATTACTGCTCGCTGAGGATAAACATATCGTAAATAACGCGGATTGCCTTGTCAAAGTCAGCCTCGTCTATGCCGACGATGATATTAAGCTCGGAGGAGCCTTGGTCTATCATACGGATATTTATATCCGCGTGGGAGAGCGCCGCGAAAACTCTTGTCGCGGTACCCTTTGCGGCGCGCATTCCGCGGCCAACGACCGCGATAAGCGCAAGGCCGTCAATTATCTCGAAATGGTCGGGCTTAACTACCTCGACAAGGCGCTGCGCCAGCTTTTCGCGCTGACCCTCAAGCTCGTGAGAATTTACGACAACGCTTACGGTGTCGATACCTGTCGGCATATGCTCGGGGAAGATACCGTGGTTCTCGAGGACCTGAAGCAGCCTTCTCATGAAGCCCTTGTGGGAGTTCATTCTGTCCTTTTCGATAGAGATTACGGAGAAGTCCTTCTTGCCCGCGATGCCCGTGATGAGGTACTTGCTTGCAGGCTCGGTACCTGTGGGGACGATAAGGGTGCCTGCGTCCTGCGGGGCGTTGGTGTTCTTGATGTTTATGGGGATATTTGCGCTTCTTACGGGGAAGATCGCGTCCTCGTGGAGCACGCCCGCGCCCATATAGCTAAGCTCGCGCAGCTCGGAATAGGTGATAACGCTGATACCCTCGGGGTTTTCGACAATTCTCGGGTCGGCAACAAGGAAGCCGCTGACGTCAGTCCAGTTTTCGTAAAGGGAAGCGCCTACCGCCTTTGCGACAACGGAGCCTGTGAAATCGCTGCCGCCGCGGGAGAAGGTCTTTACGCTGCCGTCGGGCATTGCGCCGTAGAATCCGGGAATGACCGCCTTAGGCGTTCTGTCGAGGATCGCGCCGAGGCAGGCGTTGGTGATATCGCCGTCGAAGTTGCCCTTGTTATCGAAGAAGATACCCTTTGCGGCGTCGACAAAAGCGTAGCCGAGGTAATTTGCGAGGATAATACCGTTGAGGTATTCGCCGCGGCTCGCCGCGTAATCTCTTCCCGCCTGCTCGCGGAAATTAACGCCTATCTTAACGAACTCTTCCTCGAGCGAGAGGTCAAGCCCGAGGTCGGCGATAATGCCGTTGAAGCGCTCGCGAATGGGGGCGAATGCTACCGCGAAATCAGCGCCGTTCGCCACCTCGTCGTAGCAGCGGTACAGCATATCCGTTACCTTTGTATCGTCCTTAAAGCGCTTTCCGGGCGCGGAGGGAACTACATAGCAGCGCTCCTCGTCTGCATGGATTATATCAGCGACCTTTCTGAACTGCTTTGCGTCGGCGAGAGAGCTTCCGCCGAACTTAACTACCTTACTCATAAATACGTTGAACCTTTCCTTTTTATAATTTAATGCGGAAAACTCCGCTGTAAGACCATATATATTTTATCATAACATATTATCGGGAAAATTTCAAGTAGCTGAAACGAAAATAAGCATAAAATAAGCCCCCGAGCTGGCACTCGGGGGTTCATTTTGTATATGCTATGTTTGTAGCCTTTGGGTTTCTACATTCATATTATATCACACAAAAAATATTTTGTCAATAGTTTTACAAAAAAGCTCCCCGCATTGCTGCGGGGAGCCGAAGTGCACTTTTTATCAGTATTTACGCCGATTTCAAGCTTATCTCAAGCCGCGTCTGCGACCGAGTGAGCCGCATTCGCCGCGTTTGCAAAAGCAAACGTGAAGATTGAAATTCCGACAGGAATTTCGATACTATTAGCCGAGGAGCTGGAGAACGGACTGAGGCTGCTGATTTGCCTGTGCGAGCATAGACTGAGCTGCCTGCTGGAGAATGTTGAACTTGGTGTAAGTCATCATCTCGGAAGCCATGTCTGTGTCGCGGATTGCGGACTCTGCTTCGGACAGGTTTGTCGAAGTTGTAGTCAGGTTGTCGATCTTGTGTTCCAGTCTGTTCTGGATAGAACCGAAGGAAGCGCGAACCATAGAGGTCTTGTTGATAGCCTTGTCGATCTGGTCGATAGCGTAGTTAGCATCGTCCTGAGTAGCAAGGGACAGATTCTCTGTGTTCAGACCGTCAGCACGAGCGGACAGGTTAAGGTTAGCCTTAAGCTCGCCCATATCAGCTGTGCCGTCCTGATTGTAGTTGAATGTGAAGTTTACGGAATCCTTGGTTCTTGCACCGGTCTGGAGAGTGATGTTATCGGTGTAAGTCATGATTGCAGTAGACTTATTGTAGGAGTTGGACTGAGAAACCTTGCTGTCCGGCTCAACGAGAGCAACAGCCTTGTCGTTAGCAGGTGTAAATGTAGCCTGACCAACGTTTACGGTGGTTGTAACTGTACCAGCAGATACAGCCTTGTTAGCCATTGCAGAAGCAGTAACCTGACCTAACTGATAAGATGTGCCAGCCTTGTCCTTGAAGTAAATCTTCATATCCTTATCAATTTCAAGGGTGCCTTCACCGACCTTGCCAATAGTGTTAGTATTGGATGTAGGAATAGCAACACCATTAACCTTTGTGCTTGTTGCAGATGTACCATCCTTAGCATATACTTCAGCGATTGTCAGTCCGTTCAGAGCGTTGTATGCGTCAGCGATTTCCTGAGAAGTGATAGCTACACCATCAGCAAGAGAAATGGTTGCATTTGTTGTTGTTGTACCGGTATTAGTGTCACCGCCGGTCTTGCCAACATCGACATTCATACCAACCTCGCCGGGCTTTACGCCGGAAGCTGCGGAAGTCTTGTCAAAGTCGATTGTGATTGTATCGCCTGCAACAACCTTATCGGTATCAACAACAACAACAGCGCCGTCATAAGAGAAACCACCGTTCTTATCAGTTGCGGTAGACTGTGTAACAGTACCTAATGCACCTTCGCTAGCATTCCAAGTTACCTTACCGTCAGAGTCAACTTCTGCTGTGAAAGTTACGGTTTCCTTGTTTGAACCAACATATGCAGCTGCGTCAACAGCCTTTACAAAGCCGCCAGCGGTACCAAGCTGCTGTGCCTCACGGGTAGCAGTTGTGTAGTTAACGATACCAGAACCGTCAACCTTTGTGCCGTCAGCCATCTGACCGCCGTTCAGAGCCATTGTACCGTTGAAGTCGGTATCAGCGATCTGGTTCAGTTCGTCGTTCAGCTGATCGAACTCGAGCTGGATAGCAGCACGGTCTGTAGAGTTGTCGTATGTACCGTTAGCGGACTCTGTAGCCAGCTCCTTCATTCTCTGCAGAATGGAGTGAGTTTCGTTAGCAGCACCCTCGAATGTCTGGATCATGTTGATACCATCCTGAGAGTTGCGAACTGCCTGGTTCAGACCACGGATCTGAGATCTCATCTTCTCGGAAATAGCCAGACCTGCTGCGTCGTCGCCTGCGCGGTTGATTCTGTAACCGGAAGAAAGCTTTTCAGAAGACTTCTTCAGACCTGTTACGTTAGCGTTGAGCTTGTTGTACGCGGACATCGCGTTTAAGTTGTGCTGTACTACCATTCCCATAGTAATATCCTCCTTGAATTTGTCGCCCCGCTTCGGAATCATTCCTGGGGGCTTTGAGTTAAATGGTTTTGTTCCTTTGTGTGCACTAAAGAAACGGGGAAAAGATTTTATTCAATTCCCATGGGCTTTTCAGCCGTCACATCTATTATATCGGCCAAAATTTTCTGAACTTTAGTGTTTTCGGAAAATTTTTTTAATTTTTTTTAATAAATTTATCACATCTCACAAAAACAGCCCCCGCTCGTTTAAGCGGGAGCCTTATATTTATTGTGCGCGCTTTATTCGCATTGCCCTCATGGCGTTCAATATAGCGATTATCGCCACGCCGACGTCGGCAAACACCGCCGCCCACATATTTCCTATGCCAACAGTAGTGAGCGCCATTATCAGCACCTTTACAGTTATCGCAAAAATGATATTCTGCATGACGATAGCGTGAGTTTTCCTTGCTATCTTCACCGCCGCGGGGAGATTTTCTATATTGTCGTTCATCAGCACGATATCCGCCGCTTCGATAGCCGCGCCGCTTCCCAGCGCGCCCATTGCTATCCCGACATCAGCCCTCGCAAGCGCGGGCGCGTCGTTCATGCCGTCCCCGACAAAAACAAGCGTGCTCTTTTCGGGCTTCTCGGAATACAGCTTCTCCACGAGCGCGACCTTGCCGTCGGGGAGAAGCTCGGTGTGACACTCGTCTATCCCCACCGCCGCAGCGACTGCCTCGCCCGTCGCCTTTCTGTCGCCCGTCAGCATTACCGTCTTTGCCGCGCCGAGCTTTTTCAGCCCCGCAATTGCAGACTTCGCGCCGTCCTTTATTTCGTCCGAGATAACGATATATCCCGCATATCCGCCGTCAGCCGCGCAGTGTACGACCGTGCCGGTGCTTTCGGCTTCGGCGCATTCCGCGCCCAGTTTCCTCATAAAGCGGATATTCCCGACGGAAACCTCTTTTCCGCCCACCTCCGCAGTCACGCCGAAGCCCGCAATTTCACGCGCATTCTCCGCCGCGGGGACAATGCCGCGCTGTTTCGCCGCGTCAACTATTGACAGCGCGATCGGGTGGTTGGAGCCGCTCTCCGCGCCTGCGCACATTTCAAGCAGCGCGCTTTCGGTCACGCCGTTCGCGGGGTGTATCTCCGACACCGAAAAGCTGCCTTTGGTGAGCGTTCCCGTTTTGTCGAAAACGTAGGTCTGCGCATTGGAGAGAGCCTCGAGGTAGTTCGCACCCTTTACCATGATACCGCATTTCGACGCGCCGCCGATGCCGCCGAAATAGGACAGCGGAACCGAAATGACCAGCGCGCAGGGGCAGCTCACAACAAGGAACGTAAGCGCCTTATATATCCACGCCGCCCAGTCGCCTGTGAAAAGCGGAGGAACTACCGCAAGCAGGACTGCGCCGATAACTACGACAGGGGTGTAAACTCTCGCAAAACGGGTTATGAAATTCTCGGTTTTCGCCTTGTTTTCGCTTGAATTTTCGACAAGCTCGAGGATTTTCGCAACGGTCGAGTCGGAATACGGGCGGCTTACCTTAACGCGCAGAAGCCCGTCTGTGTTGATACATCCGCTTATTACCTCGTCCCCGACGGTCACGTCGCGCAGCGCGCTTTCGCCCGTCAATGCGGCGGTGTTGAGCGCGCTCGAGCCGGATATTATTTCGCCGTCAAGGGGAATGCGCTCGCCCGGCTTTATTACAATGATATCTCCCGCGGCGACCTCGTTCGGGTCGGTGCGGACTGCCTCGCCCTCAACCTCAAGGTTCGCGTATTCGGGGTTAATGTCCATCATGTCGCTGATAGACTTGCGCGATCTTCCGACAGCGACCGACTGGAACAGCTCGCCGATTTGATACAATAAAATTACCGCGCAGCCCTCGTCGTACTCGCCGACTATCATTGCGCCGATACTCGCAATCGCCATAAGGAAATTCTCGTCGAAAACCTGCCCGTGCGCAATGTTCCGTATCGCTTTCCAAAGGATATCCCAGCCGATGATAAGATATGACGCCGTGAATATCACGAGCAGAATTATCCCCTCGGTTCCAAAACGCTCCTCGGTATTGAATATATGTTTGAGCAGGAACCCTGCCGCCCATACCACTGCGGCAACAATGATACGGCAAAGCATCTTCCTTTGTTTTCTGCTCATTTCTCCACCTCTTATTTACTTCAGAATTACCGTGCAGTCCGGCTCTACCTTTTTAATGCACTCAGCAGCGCGCTTTACTATCGCGTCGAACTCGGCGTCGTCCGCTTCGATCGTCATTTTCTGGGTCATGAAGCTTACGGTCGCGGACTTAACTCCGTCGAGCTTCTTTATTGCCGCTTCCATTTTTGCGGCGCAGTTCGCGCAGTCGAGGTCTTGGAGCTTGAATGTCTTTTTCATGGGTGTATTTCCTTTCTTTTCGGGTAATTATTCTTTCTCAAAGCGGCTTTTTTATTACCGCGAAAGTGCAGGGGACAGCGCCGCGGATAAGCTTCGCCTTGACATCATATCCTGTTTCGCAGAGTATATCCTTGTATTCCTGCGGAGTGTACCAGTGCTCGGGGGAGCAGCCTATGCGTTCGTATATTTTTATTAAGGATGAATCTTTTGAAAGGGGAGTGAACGTCGGGAGAAGGAGCTTTCCGCCGGGCTTGGTAACGCGGTACAGCTCGCGCACCGCCGCCTGCGGATCGGTCAGCAAATGGAGCACATTGCCCGCGATAACTACGTCGTAGGTTCCGTCCTCGTCCTCGAGGTGAAAGAGGTTGCGCACTTCAAATCCGATGTTCTGTATCCCGCGCGACGCGGCTTTTCTTCGAGCGTTTGCGAGCATTTTCTCGGAAAGGTCGGTGCAGAGCACGCTGTCCGCCTTTTTTGCCGCCGCGAGGGAAAGCTCGCCCGTTCCCGCCGCGCAGTCGAGCACCTTTGCCCCGCGGGGAACCAGCCGCTCGACGGTTGCGGTCATTTCCTTATAGACCTCTCGGTTTACCGCCTGAAAGGCGTCGTAGAGGTCAGCCGTTCTGTCCCAGAATTTCATGTCAAAAAATTTCATAAAAATCAGCCTCCTATTCGGAAATATGCTCCAGACCCTGCCGGAGTATTGTATTTACATGGTCGTCCGCTAGGGAATAGAAAACCGTTTTTCCCTCTCTGCGGAAATTGACGAGCCGTGCATTTTTGAGTATTTTAAGCTGGTGCGACACGGCGGAGGAGGTCATTCCGACCACCGTCGACAAATCGCACACGCAAAGCTCTCCCGCGCTCAGCGCGCTGAGTATCTTTATCCTGGTAGAATCCCCGAAAACCTTGAACAGCTCCGCAAGGTCGATAAGGCTGTCGTCCTCGGGCATCAGGGAGGATATTCTTCCGATAGTATCGGGGTGGGCGCACATAAAGTCGCAATGTGGTATATCGTTTATCATTTTCGCTCCGTTTTCCTGTGTTCAAATTATCATTTGAACAATTGTTCATTTGTTTGATTGTATTATACACCCTTTCCCCTCATTTGTCAATAGGGAATTTGATTTTTTTATTGCAAAATTGACGGTTTGGCACCGTCGGGCATTTGAAATTAAGGCGGTGCCTTGAACCGCTTTTATTTGTTAATTTGAATTTGTTGTGTTGTCACACGGAGAGTGGGGGAAACCCTTCGGGAGAGAGGAGAACGTAGTTCTCCCCTCTCCCTACGTGCAATTGCGGCTTGAACACGCGTCACTACGTGACGCTTCCGCCGCAAACGCTCAAATTTTTTCTTCGCGGACAACGTCCGCGATTTCGCTTCGCGAAACCGAAAAAATTCGCCCCCACACCCCCTTCCTCTCTCCCTCTTCCTTTTCCTAAAAGTGAGCGCCAGTCCCACCTCGGGTATATCGCGCATCCGCGGGTCATATAGTCGTTTTCCAAAACGGGCGCGGAAAGGGGGCCACGCGCTTTGACTGATATGACTTTTCACCCAGGACATCGCCGCGCTCTTTGCAAAAACGCGCTCCGTTAATTCGGAGCGCGTTTGCTTTGCATTTCCTTTCATTGTATGGGCACCCCAACCTTTCACTTGCGCTGCGCGCCAACAAATTGAGCGCCAACCAAAGT